>JBKHDS010000014.1:0-16315 GCA_046541215.1 Nitriliruptoraceae bacterium | reverse complement strand
TGCTGCTCGGCGCGGTCGCCACACCCTGGTACCTGCTCGTGATGGTCGGCGAGTTCATCCCGATCGAGCTCGGCGGGATCTTCCGCACGATCGCGGTGGTGGTCTTCCTCCCGCTGCTGCTCAGCCAGCTCACCACCCGGATGATCCTGGCACGCACCACCAGAGCGCACCTGCAGCGCCACATCAAGCCGCTGCTGGCACCGTTGAGCGTCTGGGGGCTGCTGTACATCGTCTTCGTCACCACCAGCAGCCGCGCGCAGATGATCGTCGACGACCTCCCCCTGCTCCTGCTCGCGGTGCTCGCCGTGGTGCTGTTCTACGCCGTGAACTTCCTGGTCTCCACGCTGGTCGCCGTGCGCTGGTTCCCCCGCGACGACGGCGTCGCGCTCGTCAACAGCACCGTGCTGCGCAACCTGTCGATCGCGATCGGCATCGCCGCGGCACAGTTCTCCGGCGAGGCGGCCCTGCTGATCACCGTGGCGTTCATGCTGCAGAACCAGAGCATCGCCTACTACGCACGCGCGGCGGATCGGCGCTGGTTCCGCGTCCCCGAGGATGGGACCGCGGCCGAGGACGATCCGGCGCCCGGCCTGCGCGCCAGAGCCTGACCGCCCCGGTCCACCGGCCAGGCCGACGGGCTCCGTGGTCCGAACGTGGGAAGGTCCGCCGTCCCCTCGGAGCCCGCATGTCCGCACCGACGACGCCCCCGTCCTCCGCGACCCGACGTGGTCGACGCGGCCTGCTGGTGGGCGTCGTCCTCGCGGCGGTCGTGATCGCCGGGCTGCTGTGGTGGTACCTCGGCCGCGAGGCGCCGGAAGCCGTCGACACCCAGGCGGCGATCGATGCCGCAGCGTCCGACGAGGAGGCAGGGTCCACCGACCCGGAGGACGGGAGCGACGCCGAGGCCGCGAACCCGGGGACCGAGGCGGACGCGGCCGATCCCGCCGAAGAGGACGGGGCCGACTCCGAGGCAGCGGACGCCGACAGCGGGCCGGACGGCAGCGTGCCCTCCGAGTGGCGTGTCGTGACCGACGCGGTGCCGTACGACCTGGCTGCCGGCACCGGGACCTTCGTCGGCTTCCGGATCGCCGAGGAGTTGACCACGGTCGGGGCCACCGAGGCCGTCGGCCGGACCCCGGCCGTCGAGGGCACCGTGACCCTCGATGGGACCACGCTCGCCGACGCCTCGATCGTCGCCGACCTCACCGCGCTGACCACCGACATCCGGCAGCGTGACGGCGCGACCCAGCGGGCGCTCAACACCACCGAGCAGCCGACGACGGAGTTCAGCCTGACCGAGCCCGCCGATCTCGGCGCCCTGCCCGCGGTCGGTGAGCCGATCAGCGTCGACGTCCGCGGTGAGCTCACCTTGAACGGCGTCACCCAGCCGGTCGCCACCACGCTGGAAGCCGTGCTGCTGGACGGGGTAGCGGGCTTGCTGGTCACGGGTTCGTTCCCGCTCACCCTCGCCGACCACGACCTCGTCGCTCCCTCCGCCCCCGTCGTCGTGAGCGTCGAGGACACCGCCACCGTGGAACTGCAGCTCTACCTCGACCCCGCCTGAGGGCCCATCCCGTTCCCGCGCGCGCGGCGGTGCGACGGCGCCCCGCGCGGCGAGCGCCCACACGAGCAGCGCCCCGCGCCGCGACGAGCCGAACTCCGCCAGGCGACCACCATGTCAACGCTGTGGACGCTAGGGTTCGGGCACCCGATCTCGGCCACCTCACGAGAGGACCCCCCGGATGTCCACACCGGTCCAGTTGATCGTCGCTGCCTTCTCCGATCCCGAGGAGGCCGGCCGGCTCCTCGACGACCTCAAGCTCGGTCGCCGGGCGGGGCTGCTCGGCATCGTCGATGCCGCCGCGGTGGTCAAGGACGACCAGGGCGATCTGAAGATCACCAACGCCAAGCACCGAGGCCGCCGCGGCTTCCTCACCGGTGGGGCGATCGGCGGGGCGCTCGCGCTGCTCGCCGGCCCGCTCGGCTGGGCCACCGCGGCCGGCGGCGGCGTGCTCGGCGCGCTCGTCGGCAAGGTCCGCAACGTGCCGTTCCGGTCCAGCGTCGAGGACCTGGCGAGCTCGCTCACCCCGGGTTCCTCGATGCTCGTCGCGCTCGTGGAGCACCGCTGGGTCCAACTGCTCGAGGACATGGTCGCCGGCCTCGGCGCCCGGGTGGTGCGCGAGGAGCTCAAGGCTGACATCGCCGAGCAGCTCGATGCCGGTGGCAACATCGCCTTCAGCTTCACCGCCCACGAGGAGGGCGTCAGCGGTGACCGCATCGCCGACCACGCCGACGGCAGCACCGAGGTGTCGGCGTTCCTGGCGAGCGACGAGGGCATCCTCCTCGCGCAGGCGGAGCTGACCAGCGAGGAGCTCCCGCCGGTCGAGGCGCCCGAGACCAGCGAGGGCGAGCCGGCCGAGGAGCGCGGCTGAGCGGTCGACGCCCCTCACGCTCCTACGGCGGCCCGGTCGATCCGACCGGGCCGCCGTCGTGCGGTGGCCACCGTCCGGACAGGCCTGAACCTGACGTCGATGTCAGGTCTAGGATGGCGCGCCGGCTGGCGACGAGGAGACCGAGGTGTTCGAGCGCATCGCGATCGTGAACCGGGGCGAGCCCGCGATGCGGCTGATCCACACGGTGCGCGCCCTACAGGAGGCCGACGGCAACGGGCCGCGCACCGTGGCGTTGCACACCGAGGCGGAGCGCGACGCGATGTTCGTACGCGAGGCCGACGACGCGGTCCGCATCGGCCCGGGCCCCGGCGAGCCAGCGTGGGCTCGCACCCCCTACCTCGACCACGACGAGCTTGCACGGGCGCTGGTCGCCGCCCGCGCGGACGCGGCCTGGGTCGGCTGGGGGTTCGTGGCCGAGCACGCCGGGTTCGCCGACCGGTGTGCGCAGCTCGGCATCACCTTCGTCGGGCCCAGCGGGGACACGATGCGTGCGCTCGGCGACAAGATCGGCGCCAAGCGGCTCGCCGAGCAGGCCGGGGTGCCGGTCGCGCCCTGGAGCGGCGGTCCGGTCGACAGCCTCGAGGAGGCCCGTGCCCACGCCGAGCGGATCGGGACCCCCCTGGTGGTCAAGGCCACCGCAGGCGGGGGCGGGCGCGGCATCCGGGTGTGCCGCGACCTCGCGGACCTCGAGCTGGCCTACACCCGCGCGCGCGCCGAGGCGGCCAGCTCCTTCGGTGACGACAGGGTGTTCCTCGAGCGCCTGCTCACCGGTGCCCGGCACGTGGAGGTCCAGATCCTCGCCGACGGCCAGGGCGGGGTGTGGGCGGTCGGGACGCGGGACTGCTCGCTCCAGCGCCGGAACCAGAAGGTGCTGGAGGAGTCCGCCTCCACGGCCCTGAGCCCCGAGCAGGACGCGCAGCTGCGCCGGGCGGCCGCAGACCTGGCCCGGGCGGCCTCCTACCGCGGCGCCGGCACGGTCGAGTTCCTGCACCAGCCGGAGACCGGCACGACGGCGTTCCTGGAGGTCAACACCCGCCTGCAGGTCGAGCACCCGGTCACGGAGCTGACGACGGGGCTCGATCTGGTCGAGTGGCAGCTGAGGATCGCGGGCGGTGAGCCCCTGCCCGCCGAGGCACCGCCCCCCGTGTCGGGCCACGCGATCGAGGTCCGGCTCAACGCCGAGGACCCGGAGCGCAGCTTCTCCCCCTCGCCTGGCCGGATCGCGCTGCTGCAGCTGCCCGGCGGCCCGGGCGTGCGGGTCGACACCGGCGTCGCGGAAGGGGACCGCATCCCGCCCGAGTACGACTCGATGGTGGCGAAGATCCTGGCGCACGGGCCCGACCGACCGACCGCGCTGCGGCGGCTCAGGCGCGCGCTCGCGCAGACGACCGTGCTCGTGGACGGCGGGACGACCAACCGGGCCTTCCTGCTCGACCTCCTCCACGACGCCGACGTGCTGGCCGGCCGCGTCGACACCGCCTGGCTCGACCGCCGCACCGCCGACGGCGGGTACCGCTTCTCCACCCGCACCGACGTCGCGCTGGTCACCGCGGCCATCGACGCCTACGACGAGGCCTCCACCGTCGACCGCGGGCGCTTCCTGCACTCGGCGGCACGCGGCCGCCCGCAGCTCGATCCGGAGCTGCCGCGCGTCATCGACCTGCGCGCCGAGGGCACCGCCTACCGCCTCGAGGTGTCCTGCACCGGCCCGGGTCGCTACCTCGTGGCCACCGACGGCATCCGGGTGCTCGCCGAGGTGGAGCACCTACCGCGACGGCAGCGACGCGTGACCATCGAGGGCCAGCGGTTCCGGGTCGTGGCGATCCGCCAGGGTGCCGATCAGCTGCTCGAGGTGGACGGCGTCCCGCACCGCGTCTCGCAGGACGACGCGGGGCTCGTGCGCGCCCCGAGCCCCGCGGTCGTCGTGGCGGTCACCGTCGGGCCGGGCGAGACGGTCGCTGCCGGTCAGACCCTGGCGGTCCTCGAGAGCATGAAGATGGAGACACCGCTCACCGCCCCCTTCGACGGGCGCGTGGTCGAGGTGCTCGTCGGCGGCAACGTCCAGCTGGACGCCGGGCAGCCGCTGCTGCGCCTGGAAGCGATCGGCGACGACGCCGAGGTGGTCGGCGCCGAGCCGGTGAGCTTCGCCCGGCTGCAGCGCGGACACCGCGACGGTGAGCCCGACCCCCTCGGCATCCTCGCCGAGCTCAAGCGCGCCATGCTCGGGTTCGACGTCCCCGCTGACCGGGTCCAGCACCTGCTCACCACGCTCGAACGCCACGGTCACGAGGCCGACCCTACGGTGCTGCGGGCCGAGCTCGAGCTCCTCGAGGTCCACGCCGACATCGCCGCCCTGTCCCGCAACCGCCGCCTCGGCGACGACGAGGACCGGGGGGAGCAGCGCAGCGCCACCGAGCACCTGCACGCCTTCCTGCGCACCTTCGATGCGGACGCGCTGCCGGCGAGCTTCGTCACGAAGCTGTCCCGGGCGCTCGCCCACTACGGGGTCGGGAGCCTCGAGCGCACGTTGGACCTCGAGGAGGCGCTGTTCCGGCTCCACCTCGCCCAGCGGCGCAGCAACGATCAGCTGCCGGTCCTGCTCGCGCTGCTCGACCGGCGGCTCAAGACCCTGAAGGCCCCCGAGGGCCCCCTCGGCGAGGTGCTGCGCGAGCGACTCGACCGTCTCATCGTGGCCACCCGGGCACGGCAGCCCGTGGTCGGTGACCTGGCCCGTCGCGTGCGCTACCGCTGCTTCGACCAGCCACGGCTCGCCGCCCGCCGCGAGCAGGTCCACGCCTGGGCCCGCGACCACCTCACGGCCCTGGCCGCGCCGTCGACCCCCGACCGCGAGGACCGGCTGCGTGAGCTCCTGGACACCCCGGAGCCGCTCCTCGGGCTGCTGGAGGACCCGGCGGTCACCGGCGACCGGCTCGGACCTCTGCTTGAGGTCCTGACCCGCCGGTACTACCGGACCCGGGACCTCGAGTCGGTGCGGACGGTCGCGGCCGACGGCGGCGAGGCCGTCATCGCCGACTTCGTCGACCCGCGTGGCCGGGGACGCGTCATCGCCCTGACGGCGACCGCGGACGATCTGTCGGAGTCGCTGCGGGCCACCGCCGCGCTCGCGGTCGATGTGGACCCGGCCGAGGCCGGCGCCGGGGTGGTCGCCGACGTCTACGTCGCCTGGCCCGACGCCCCGACCGAGCTCGACCTGCTCGCGGCCGGGCTCGAGGCGGACCTCGACGACGCGGCGCTGCCACCGGCGCTGCGCCGGGTGACGCTCTCGCTCACCGTCGCCCCGGGCGACGATCCCGACGCCCCACAGCGTCCGTCGGTGGAGCACCTGACCTTCCGGCGCGACGAGCACGGTCGCTTCCGGGAGCGCCGGCACCTGCGCGGGATCCACCCGCTGCTCGCCGGCCGGCTCGACCTGTGGCGCTTCGAGCGCTTCGCCATGACGCGGCTGCCCTCGGCCGAGAGCACCTACCTGTTCCACGCCAGCGCGCATGACAACCCGGACGACCAGCGGCTGTTCGTCATGGCCGAGGTACGCGACCTCACGCCGGTGCGGGACGCCGATGGTCGCGTCGTCGCGCTCCCGGAGCTCGAGCAGGTGCTCGCCACCTGCCTCGACGACCTGCGGCGCTCCCGCGCGACCGGGTCCGGTCGGCCGCCGGAGTGGAACCGGGTCATGCTGCACGTCTGGCCCCCCGTGGAGGTGCCGGTCGCGGAGCTGGAGCCGGTCATCCGCGCCGTCGCACCGACCACCGAGGGGCTCGGGATCGAGCAGGTCACGGTCCAGGCGACCCTGGCGCTGCCGGGGACGACCCCCACCGAGGTGGTGGTGCGGATGTCCCGCCCGCCGGGGCAGGGC
Organism: Nitriliruptoraceae bacterium; assembly: GCA_046541215.1. GTDB lineage: Bacteria > Actinomycetota > Nitriliruptoria > Nitriliruptorales > Nitriliruptoraceae > T1Sed10-7. Next base: position 9,988 of record JBKHDS010000014.1, on the reverse strand, counting down.
TTCTCGCTGCGGGTCACCGAGCCGCCGACGACCCCGCTGCACCCCTTCGACGAGCTGGACCGCCAGACCATCAAGGCCCGCCGCCGCGGCAGCGTGTACCCCTACGCGCTGCTCCCGCTGCTGACGCGCGACCGCAGCGCCCCGGGCACGGCCGGGCAGGACCCGAGCGGGTTCGTCGAGCTCGACCTCGACGACACCGGGGCGCTGGTCCCCGTGGAGCGGCCCTACGGTCGCAACCGGGCCGGCATCGTCGTCGGGCTCGTGACCACCCGCACCGACCGGTACCCCGAGGGCATGACCCGGCTCGCGCTGTTCGGGGACCCGACCAAGGGCCTCGGCTCGATCGGGACGCTCGAGTGCGACCTGCTGACCGCCGCGATCGACCTCGCTGAGGCGCGCGGCCTACCGATCGAGTGGTTCGCCGTCTCCTCCGGGGCCCGCATCGCGATGGACTCCGGGACGGAGAACATGGACGGCGTCGCCCGCGTCCTGCGCCGGATCATCACCTTCACCCAGGACGGTGGGGAGATCCACGTCGTGGTGGCCGGCATCAACGTCGGGGCGCAGCCCTACTGGAACGCCGAGGCCACGATGCTCATGCACACCAAGGGCATCCTCGTCATGACCCCGGACAGCGCGATGGTGCTCACCGGCAAGCAGGCGCTGGACTACTCCGGTGGGGTATCCGCAGAGGACAACTTCGGGATCGGCGGCTACGACCGGGTCATGGGTCCCAACGGGCAGGCCCAGCACTGGGCGCCCGATCTCGCCGGGGCGATCGAGGTGCTGTTCGCGCACTACGAGCACAGCTACCGGGCGCCCGGCGAGCGCTTCCCCCGGCCCGCACCGACGACCGATCCTCGCGATCGCGACGTGCGCGGCTACCCGCACCAGGTCGAGGGGCTCGACTTCACCACCGTCGGGGAGATCTTCGACGAGCGCACCAACCCCGGCCGCAAGAAGCCCTTCGACATCCGCACGGTGCTGCGCGCGGTCGCCGACCTCGACCACGAACCGCTGGAGCGCTGGAAGGACATGGCCGACGCCGAGGTGGCGGTCGTCACCGACGCCCACCTCGGCGGACACCCCGTGACCCTGCTCGGCATCGAGTCCCGGCCGCTCCCGCGACGTGGGCCGCTCCCGGCCGACGGGCCCGAAGGCTGGACGGCGGGGACGCTGTTCCCGCGCGCGTCGAAGAAGGTCGCCCGCGCGATCAACGCCGCCAGCGGGATCCGGCCCGTCGTGGTGCTCGCGAACCTGTCCGGGTTCGACGGCTCCCCGGAGTCGCTGCGCGAGCTGCAGCTCGAGCTCGGCGCGGAGATCGGACGTGCCGTCGTGAACTTCGACGGCCCCGTCGTGTTCTGCGTCATCTCCCGCTACCACGGTGGGGCGTTCGTGGTGTTCTCCAAGGCCCTCAACGACCACCTCGAGGTCGCCGCCGTGGAGGGCAGCTACGCCTCGGTGATCGGGGGGCCGCCGGCCGCGGCGGTGGTGTTCGCCAGCGAGGTGAACCGGCGCACCGAGGCGGATGAGCGCATCGTCGCGCTCCGCGCCCGCCTGGACGCCGACGGCGGCGCCAAGCGTGGGGCGCTCAGCGCCGAGCTCGCACGGCTGCGGGCCGCGGTCCGCTCCGAGAAGCTCGGCGAGGTGGCCGCCGCCTTCGACGCGGTCCACTCGATCGAGCGGGCCCAGCAGGTCGGGTCCGTGGACCACATCGTGGCGCCCGGGGACCTACGGCCGTACCTCATCGACGCCGTGGAACGCGGCATGGCACGGCTGCAGGCCTGACGAGGCGCGCCTCAGGGCGGACGGACCGGTCAGCCGGCCTGCTTCTCCTCCGCCTCGGCGATCTGGCGGTGGACCTCCTCCATGTCCAGCGCCTTGATCTGCCCGATGAGGTCCATGAGGGACTCCTTGGGCAGGGCACCGGCCTGGTTGAAGATCAGCACGTTGTCGCGGAAGGCCATCAGGGTCGGGATCGACCGGATCTGGAACGCCGCGGCCAGCTCCTGCTGGGCCTCGGTGTCGACCTTGGCGAACACGACGTCCTCGTGCTCCTCGGCGGCCTCGGCGTAGATCGGGGCGAACATCTTGCACGGGCCGCACCAATCGGCCCAGAAGTCGACGAGGACGATGTCGTTGTCCTCGATGGTGTCACGGAAGCTGTCTGCGGTCAGGTCGACGGTGGTCGCCATGGGGTGTCCCTCCAGGGGCTCGGATCGCTCAGGTCGCGCTCGGGGAGGGGAACGCAGGCCCTGGCGTACGCATTCCCCGCGGACGGGATCGCGGCAGGCTGGCGTGCAGCCACCGGACGGCCCCGGCCGGATGGTCGAGGCCTCGCGCCCGCGTTCACCACCCGGCGCAGCGCCGGGGTCGCACGGCCGCGACGCCGGGCCGTTCGCGTCTCAGACGCCGAGGCCGCGGCCGATGATCTCCTTCATGATCTCGTTCGTCCCGCCGTAGATGCGCTGGACCCGCGCGTCGACGTAGGCGCGCGCGATCGGGTACTCGCGCATGTAGCCGTAGCCGCCGTGGAGCTGCACGCACGCGTCCACCACCTCGCCGAGCAGGTCGGTCAGCCACCACTTGGCCATGGCGGCGTCCTCGACGCTGAGCCGGCCCTCGTTGTGCAGCAGCGTGCAGCGGTCGGCGAACTGCTGCCCGATGGTGACCTTGGTGTGCAGCTCCGCGAGGGTGAATCGCGAGTGCTGGAAGGACCCGATCGGGCGCCCGAAGGCCTGCCGCTCCTTGGCGTAGGCGAGCGTGGTGTCCAGGGCCGCCCTCGCACCGGCGATCGCCGCGATCGCGATCCCGAGCCGCTCCTGCGGCAACGCCTCCATGAGGTAGATGAAGCCCTTGCCCTCCTCACCGAGGAGGTTGTCGGCGGGCACGTGCACGTCGGTGAAGAACAGCTCGGCGGTGTCCTGCGCGTGCATGCCGATCTTGTCGAGCTTGCGGCCCCGCTCGAAGCCCTCCATGCCACGCTCGACCACGAGGAGGCTGATCCCGGCGTGCGCCGAGGTCGGGTCGGTCTTCGCGCAGACGATGACGAGGTCGGCCTGGATGCCGTTGGTGATGAAGGTCTTCGCCCCGTTCAGCAGGTAGGAGCCGTCCTCCTGGCGGATGGCCGAGGTCGTCATCGAGGCGAGGTCCGAGCCGGTCCCCGGTTCGGTCATCGCGATCGCGGTGATCAGCTCACCGGCGGCCATGCCCGGCAGCCAGCGCTGCTTCTGCTCCTCACTGGCGTAGTTGAGGAGGTAGGGGACGATCACATCGTTGTGCAGGGGGAAGCCGACCCCGGACGCGCCGACCCGCGCGAGCTCCTCGGTGATGATGACGTTGTAGCGGAAGTCCGGGACACCGCCGCCGCCGTACTCGGTCGGCACATCGGTGCACAGCAGCCCGAGCGCCCCGGCCTCGGTCCACAGCTCGCGGGGCACCATGCCCTCGGTCTCCCACCGGTCGTGGTTGGGGGCCACGTGGTCGGCGACGAAGCGTGCGACGAGGTCCCGGAACCGATCGTGCTCCTCGGTGAAGATGTCCCGATCCACGTCGACCCTCCCGGCAGCCGCAGAACGAACCCCTCCGATCCGTTCCGACGCGGGGGGACGGTAGCCGCGCCGGGGCAGCGCCGTCGCATCGGCGCGGCCACCCGCCTACAGGATCCCGGCACGGTCGATCGCGACGACGCCGATGATGGTGAGGACCACCCCGACCACCACCCGGGCCCACAGCGCGGCCAGCCGTCGCGTGGGCACCACCTCGCCGTGCCCCTCGAGGCCCGGGAACTCGCCGGTGCGGTGGTAGCGCAGCAGCGCCGCTGCGGTGCCTACGGCCATGGCGGCGCCGACGGCGGCGAAGCTGCCGACGAGCAGGAACGCCCAGGAGGTCTCACCCACGTGCAGGCCCTCCTCGTACCGCAGGGTCGTGTTCGGCCGGGACCGAGTGTACGGAGCCCCCCGCGTCCACCCGCGCGAGCGCGTGCGAAGGTAGGACGGAAGCCTCCCTACCCCACCGTCGCGTCAGGAGCCGTCATGGCACGCATCCGTGAACCGCTGCAGGTCCCGATCGCCCCCGAGCAAGCCTTCGATCACGTCGCCGACTTCACGACCTCGGCGACCTGGGACCCCGGGATCACCGCGGCCCGACGCCTGGACGAGGGTCCGATCGGCCTCGGCTCGCGCTTCGAGGTCCGGTTCGCTCTCGGTCCGCTCTCCCTGCCGCTGGTGTACGAGATCACCCACTACGAACGCCCCGATCGGGTGGTGTTGCACACCAAGGGGGCGATCCACGAGGGCGAGGATGACGTCCGCTTCACCGGGACCGAGGACGGCACCGAGGTCCTCTGGAACGCGATGTTCCGCGTCCGCGGCCCGGGCGTGCTGCTCGAGCCCGCCCTCGCGCGAGGCTTCCGACGGGTCGGCGCGAAGGCCGTGGCCGGCCTGGAGCGGTCGTTGACCGCGCTGGCGTCGAGCTGAGCCGCCGAGCAGACCCGGGCGGAACTTCGCGGCAGGCGGCGCCGTCCTACCGGGCGAAGGGAGCGAGCGCGGGCCGACATCCCGGCCCGCCGGCACCGACGAGGAGGATGCGATGCGACGCACGATGCCCTTGGTAGCCACCGGGCTCGCCCTGCTCCTGGCGGTGGTGGCCTGTGGGGACGCGGAGGACCCGCGGCTGGAGCAGCCACCGATCGACGATCCGGCCGGGGATGAGGACCCAGACAGCGACGCTCCCGGGGAGGACGAGGCGTCGCCGGATGACCGCGCGGACGAGGACCCGGAACCGGGTAACGACGGTGCACCCGACGACGATGACGGTGCACCTGCCGACGACGAGGATCCCACGGCCTCTGGCAGCGACAGCCGCGAGATCACGATCGCCACGGCGGACGCGGCCGAGCGTGCCGGGGTCGCCGAGGAGGACGTGACCTTCATCAGCATGGAGTTCGTGACCTGGTCCGACGGCGCGCTCGGCTGTCCGGAGCCGGATCGGACCTACACCCAGGCGCTCGTGGACGGGTACCGGATCGTGCTCGAGGCCGGCGGTGAGCGGTACGTCTACCACGGCGCGGTCGGCGACGACCCCTTCCACTGCGCCGACCCGGAGGAGCCGGCGTCCACCGACGCCTGAGCGGTCAGTTCAGGGTCGGATCCGCCGGGTAGGTCGCCAGGAGGCGGAGGTGGCCGGGCTGGCGGCGCAGCACGGCATGCCACAGCCCGGTCGGATCGTCGGTGAAGACGTCCTCGGTCTCGGCGTCCACCGGGAACCAGGCGCCCTTGGCGATCTCGTCCTCGAGCTGGTCGGGAGCCCAGCCGGCGTAGCCCGCGAAGATGCGCACCTGCTCGAGTTCCCCGGCCGCCTCCACCGGGTCCTGGTCGAGGTCCACGAGACGGACCCGGCCGAGGATGGCCGCCCCGGTGTCCGGGGTGGCGACCGGGGTGGCGACGCCGAGCGCGACGACCGCGGTCGGCTCGACCGGCCCGCCACCGAACACCACGGATGGGGCGGCGGCGAGGTCGGCCCAGTCCGCGAGCGTCTCGTGGACCGGGACCGAGGACGCCCGGTTCAGCACGACACCGATCGCCCCGTCCTCGTCGTGATCGAGGATGAGCACGACCGAGCGCTCGAAGTTCGGGTCGTCCAGCGCGGGCGCGGCGACCAGCAGCCGTCCGGTGAGCCAGGTGACCATCGCGAGCCTCCTCGGACCGCGACCGTACACGTCCTGGCGAGCGTCAGATGGGCGTGGACGCCGGTGGCTGGACACCGGCGCCACCGGTGGTGGACCCCAGCGGACCGCGTGCGAGGTTCGCGAACTTCGTGAGGTGATCGAGGAAGGCGAGCTTGACCACGCCGGTGGCGCCGTTGCGGTGCTTGGCGATGATCAGCTCCGCGATGCCCTTGTCTGGGCTGTCCTCGTCGTAGACCTCGTCCCGGTAGATGAACCCGACGATGTCCGCATCCTGCTCGATCGATCCGCTCTCACGCAGGTCAGCGAGCTGGGGGCGCTTGTCGGTACGGGACTCCGGCTGCCGGGACAGCTGCGAGAGCGCGATGACCGGGACGTCGAGCTCCTTCGCGAGCATCTTCAGGCCCCGCGAGATCTCCGCGACCTCCTGCTGCCGGGAGTCGACCCGGCGGTGGGACTGCATGAGCTGCAGGTAGTCGACGACGACGAGGTCCAGGCCGTGCTTCTGCTTCAGCCGTCGGGCCTTGGCCCGGATCTCCATGAGGCTGATCGATGGGGTGTCATCGATGAAGAAGGGGGCGTCGGCCAGGGCGCCGAGGGCGTCGCCGAGCTTGCGCCAGTCGGTGTCCTCGAGCCGGCCGGTGCGCAGCCGCGAGGAGTCGATGCGCGCCTCGGAGGACAGCAGCCGGTTCACGATCTCCAGCTTGGACATCTCGAGGCTGAACAGCATCGCCGGGCGCTGGAGCCGAGCGGTGACGAAGTGACACACGGCCAGCGCCAACGAGCTCTTGCCCATCGCGGGACGGGCCGCGAGGATGACGAGGTTCTGCGGCTGCAGCCCGGCGGTGAGCCGGTCGAGGTCGTCGAAGCCCGTCGCGAGCCCGGTCACCTCCGAGCCCCGCTCGGCCAGCGCCTCGATCTGCTCGAAGGAGTGGTTGAGCAGCTCACCGAGCCGTTGGTACTCGCTCACCGAGGTGGTCTGGGCCACGTCGTAGACGAGGGACTCAGCCCGATCGACGACGCTGCGGGCGTCGTCGGTGGCCTCGTAGCCGAGCCGGGTCACCGCGGTGCCAGCGTCGATCAGCCGGCGCAGCAGCGCCTTGTCCCGCACGATGCGGGCGTAGTAGGCGGCGTTCGCGGCGGTCGGCACCGCCATGGTGAGGTCGTGCAGGGCGGCCGCGCCACCGACCTCGTCCAGCCGCTCCCGGCGTGCGAGCCAGTCGGTGACCGTGACCGTGTCGACCGGCTCGCCTTGCCGCGTCAGCTCCCGGACGGCCTCGAACACCACCCGGTGAGCGTTGCGGTAGAAGTCCTCCGGGACGAGCAGCTCGACGGCGTCGGAGGCCGCAGCACGGGTGAGCAGCGAGGCCCCGAGGACGGAGACCTCCGCGTCGAGGGAGTGGGGTGGGACGCGCTCGTAGGCACGGCCCCCCGTCCCGTCACCGACGGGGGGCTCGGACGCTGGCGGCTCGCCTGGTGGCGGAGGGAAGGTGCCGCTCATGGGGCGTCGGTCACGTGCGTGACGCCGGCCATGCTGCTCGCCCTCCCTCAGCTCGTGGTCGCCGCCTCGTCGTCGGCCGCGGTCGGCTCGGCCGGCTGCGCGTCCGCCTCGGCGAGCTCCTCCTCGAGCTGGGCAGCCTGCTCCTGCTCGTAGGCCTCCGCGGCCTGCAGCGCCTGCTCGGTCAGGACGTCCGCCTCGGTGTCGGTGGCTGACGCCGCCGCCTGAGCTGCGGCAGCGACCGCCTCGGCGTCGACCAGCGCGCCGCCGGCGTCGCGGGAGAGACGACCCTCCTGGTCCACGACCTCGACCGTCACGGTGGCGGTCACCTGCGGGTGCACCTGGACGGGGACCTCGTAGGTGCCGATCTCCTTGATCGACCCCTTCAGCTCGATGCGCTTGCGGGGGATGTCGTGCCCGCGCTCCTTGAGGACGCGCTGGACGTCGTTGGCGGTGACGGAGCCGTACAGGCCGCCGCGCTCATCCACCCGCGCCGGGATACGCAGCACCCGGGACTCGAGCGCGTCCTTGGACGCCTTGGCGCCGTCGAGGGTCTTGGCTTCCTTGGCCTTGCGGGCCCGGGTCAGCGCCTCGGCCTCCTTCAGCGCCCCGGCGGTCGCCGGCATCGCCAGGCCACGGGGCAGGAGGAAGTTGCGGCCGTAGCCGTCAGCGACCTCGACGATGTCACCCGGGAGGCCGAGGTTGTCGACCTCGCTCTTGAGGATCAGCTTCATGTCAGGCCCTCCGTCAGCGGGTCGTGTAGGGGATGAGCGCCATCTCGCGCGCGTTCTTGACCGCCGCGGCGAGCTGCTTCTGGCACTTGGCGCAGGTACCGGAGGTGCGGCGGGCCTTGATCTTGGCGCGCTCGTTCAGGAACGGCTTCAGCGCGGCGAGATCCTTGTAGTCGATGTACTCGATGCCCTGGGTGCAGAACGGGCAGGGCTTCGGCTTGCGGGGCTTGTTGCGGTCCTTGGGCTTGGATGCGCTGCGGGGCGGCATGGACGTGCTCCTCGGTCGGGGCGCGGCCGGTGGGGTCCACCGGCGCCGATCAGGTCGGGGGAGGGGTCCGGAACGGATGACCCGGACGGGGTGGGGTCCGAGCCGTTGGGCTCGGACCCGCAAGGCTCAGAAGGGGACGTCGTCGTCGGAGGGAGGCGGCGGGGTGGACGCGCTGCCCCCGGACCCACCGCCCGACCCACCGCCGGAGGTCCGGGAGACCTCGGCGCGGGCCCAGCGCAGGCTGGGAGCGATCTCGTCCGCCTCGATCTCCGTGACCCAGACCGTCTGGCCGTCGCGGTTCTCGTAGCTGCGGACCCGGACGCGGCCGATGACGATCACCCGGTCGCCCTTGGTGAGCGACTCGGCGGCGTTCTCGGCCAGATCCCGCCAGCAGTTGACGTTCAGGAAGGTGGTCTCCTCCTGCTGGTTGCCGGCACGGTCGGTGAAGCGCCGGTTGGAGGCCACCCGGAACGAGGCGACGGGCGCACCGTTCTGCGTGAAGCGCAGGTCGGGGTCGTCGGTCAGGTTCCCGATGAAGGTGATGAAGTTGGACTCGAACGCCATGGGCGATCCTTCCGGGTCGTCGCGGTCGCAGGACGGGGCCGTCGTGGGAGGACGGGACCGTCGGGCGGACGCCCTACGCGGACCGGACGCGCAGCTCCGGACGGACCGTCTTGAAGCGGACGACATCGTCGGAGATCTTCAACTGCCGCTCCAGCTCCGCGACGGCCTCCGCGGTGGCCTCGAAGTCGAGGACGCCGTAGAAGCCGTGATCGCGCTTGTCGATCTCGTAGGCGAGCTTGCGCTTGCCCCACCAGGCCTCCTCGAGGAGCGAGCCCCCCTGGTCGGCCAGGATCGTCTTCGCCTTGTCGAAGGCGGCCTTGGCCGCGTCCTCGTCGAGGCGGTCGGTCAGCAAGAGCATCATCTCGTAGCGGCGCATGTGCACCTCCTCTGGTCGCGCCGCCCCGCGCGGGTGCGCGGTGCGGGCCAGCGACGCGCGTGGCGTCGACCGGCTCGGTGGTCCCTGCAGCCACGGCCACCGCGCTCGGTGCGCGACGGTCGCCGTCAGGGACAGGGGTGCGTCCTGTGGACCGGACGTCCAACGGACGACGTGAGCGGCCACCCGGTCGTCCCGGGGAACGCGCAACCTCGACCCTCGGTCCGGGTCCGTACTGCCCGTCGGCCTCGGCCCGTGGTGGTCCGGCGGTGACGAACGGCGCGCGAAGCGATGAGCTCCGCGCGGACCCTCGAACGGTACAGCAGGCCCCTTCCTCCCACAACATGACGGACCGTACGCGAGGCGTGCGACGGCCGGGAGAGGGACGTCGCACCCTGTGGATAGCTACGAGCTACCGGCCGGGTGATCGGGTCCACCGCTCGCGGCGACCTCGGGGCCGGTCGCGCAGCCCCGCCGCGACCCGCCCCGCCGCCGCCCGCGGGGTCTGGCCGAGCCGTTCGATCGAGGCACCGGCCAGGAGCAGGACCACGCCGCCCGCGGCTAGCCACGCCCAGGTCGGCAGGGATGCCACGACCGTCAGCGTCTCGACGCCGACGATGGCGACCAGCACCACGCTCCCCATCACCAGTGTCCCGCGGCGTCCCTGACGACCGCCCACGATGACCGCCACGCACCCGACCGCCCCCGCCAGCAGACCATGCCATCCCGGCCCACCGGTCAGGCGCTCCAGGACGGCGGGGACGCCGACCATCGCGACGGCGGGCGCCCCCACGATCCAGGAGGAGGTCGGACCGGCCCGGCTGGTACCGAGGCCGGCGAGGAGCACCTGGGCGGCGACGGGCAGCAG
>JBKHDS010000013.1:0-16774 GCA_046541215.1 Nitriliruptoraceae bacterium | reverse complement strand
CGGGGTCGCTCGGGCGGGTCAACGCCCCGAGGGCGACGTTGTCCTCGTGGCCCGCAGAGCTGATGGTGTAGTAGCCGACGCCCTGCGCCTTCAGTTCCCGCGCCACCACGTCCAGGGCTCGCGAGGTGACCTGATCGGTGAACGCCGCGACCGCCTCGGCCCGGGACGGCCCATCGGGGAGCCCGAGCGGAGCCGTGGACGGCGGCGACAGCGGCACGTCCGGCACCTCGGCCTCGGCGATGGTCGCCTCGAGCGCCACCTCGACCGCCTGGACCCGATCCACGACCCGCTCCCTGGTGGCCTCGCGACCAGCCGTCCCCGCTAGCGCAGCCCGAGCTCCACCGCCGCAGCCTCGGCCTCAGGCGGGATGGTGACCGGCTCCTCGGAGTCGGCGATGGCCCACTCCGGGTCCTTGAGCCCGTGACCGGTCAGCACGCAGACCACGGTCTGGCCGCGCTCGAGGTCCCCGCGCTCGTGCAGCTCGAGCAGCCCGGCGATGGAGGCCGAGGAGGCCATCTCCGCGAACACCCCGTGCCGTGCGACGAGCCGGAAGGCGGCGATGATCTGCGGGTCGGTGACCGCGCGGATCGAGCCACCCGACTCCTCGGCGGCCGCGACGGCGGAGGTCCACGAAGCCGGGTTACCGATCCGGATCGCGGTGGCCACGGTCTCGGGCTCGTCCACCCGCGCCCCCAGCACGATCGGCGCCGCACCGGCCGCCTGGTAGCCGCGCATGACCGGCAGCTGGTCGATCAGGCCATCGTCGTGGTACTCGCGGTAGCCCCGCCAGTAGGCGGTGATGTTGCCCGCGTTGCCGACCGGCATGACGTGGACGTCGGGGGCCCGTCCGAGCTGGTCGACGACCTCCCAGGCCGCGGAGCGCTGCCCGTCGATCCGGTAGGGGTTCACGGAGTTGACCAGCTCCACCGGCTCGGTCTCCGCGAGCTCGCGGCAGATGGTCAGGGCCTGGTCGAAGTTGCCGTCGATCTGGATGACCTTCGCCCCATGGACGAGCGCCTGCGCGAGCTTGCCGAGCGCGATCTTGCCCTTCGGCACGATCACCCCGGCGGTCATGCCGGCCTTGGCGGCGTAGGCGGCCGCCGCGGCGGAGGTGTTGCCGGTGGAGGCGCAGATCACGGCCTCGGCACCGGCCTCCTTGGCCTTGGAGATCGCCACGGTCATGCCGCGGTCCTTGAAGGACCCGGTGGGGTTGCTGCCGTCGAACTTCAGGTGCACCTCGCACCCGGTCAGCTCCGAGAGGTACTCGGAGTGGATCAGCGGCGTCCCGCCCTCGCGCAGGGTCACGATCGGGGTCGTGTCGGAGACCGGCATCCGGTCCCGGTACTCCTCGATGATGCCCCGCCACTGGTGCGGCGCGGTCCGGGCCCGGGTCAGGGAGCTCACTGGTCGAACACCTCCGCTTCCACACGCAGCACGCTGGCCACGCTGCGGACGGTCGGGACGGCCGCGAGGGCGTCGGCGGTGGCGCGCAGTGCCGCCTCGGTCGCCCGGTGGGTGATGAGCACGAGCTGCGCGGAGTCGCCGGTGCCCTGCTGCCACACCTCGGCGATGGAGACCCCGTGGTCACCGAAGGTCGTCGCCACCTCGGCGAGCACACCGGGCGCATCCTCGACGTCGAGCAGGACGTAGTACTGGGTGCGCAGCTCGTCGATGGAGCGCAGGTCCTTGGCCCGGTGCTGTGACTCGCTCGCCCCACGGGCGGTCTGGAGCAGGTTGCGGGCGACGTCGATGATGTCGCCGACCACGGCCGAGCCGGTCGGCTCCGCTCCGGCTCCGCGGCCGTAGAACATGAGGGCCCCGGCCGCGGCGGCCTCGACGTAGACCGCGTTGAAGGACCCGCGCACCGACGCCAGCGGGTGGGTCTTGGGCAGGAAGGCCGGGTGCACCCGCACCCCGACGCGCCCGTCCACCTCGCTCGCGATCCCGAGCAGCTTGATGACGTAGCCGAGCCGGTCCGCGACGTGGATGTCGGTGGCGGTGACCGTCTCGATGCCCTGGGTGAACACGTCGTCGGCGTGGACCGCGGTGTCGAAGGCGAGGGAGGCGAGGATCGCGCACTTGGCGGCCGCGTCCTGCCCCCCGACGTCGGCGGTCGGGTCCGCTTCGGCGTAGCCCAGCGCCTGCGCCTCGGCGAGCACGTCGGCGTAGGCAGCGCCCTCCTCGGTCATCCGGGTCAGGATGTAGTTCGTGGTGCCGTTGAGGATGCCGACCACCCGGCGCACGCGGTCGCCGGCGAGCGACTCCTTCATCGGCTTGATGATCGGGATCGCCCCCGCGACCGCCGCCTCGTAGGCCAGGTCCACCCCCGCCTCGCGGGCGGCGGCGAACAGCTCCGGCCCCTCGTGGGCGACGAGCTCCTTGTTCGCGGTGACCACGGGCTTGCCGAGCTGCAGGGCACGCCGCAGCAACGGGCCTGCGAGGTCCCGGCCACCCATCACCTCGACGACCACGTCGACGTCGTCGGCCTCCACCACGGCCCAGGGGTCGTCGGTGTAGACCTCGGCGGGGACCGGCAGCCCACGGTCCCGGGTCCGGTCGCGGACCGCGATCCGGGTCAGCTCGACCCGGGCGCCGGTCCGGGCGGCGATGTCCTCGGCCTCGCGGTCCAGGATCCGGGCGACCCCGCCGCCGACGGTGCCGCAGCCGAGCATGCCGATGCGGATGGCGCGGTCCACGGGCGATCCTCGACGGGTCCTCGGGGCGGGCGATGAGCGAGACTACCCGCCGCCTGCCCGCTGCCGTGCGGTCCAGACGGTGGCGTGCGGGGCGAAGCCGAGCCGGCGGTAGAGCAGCTCGGCACCGGAGCCGGGAGCCACGCCGAGTCCCACCCGAGCGCCGGGGGCGGCGTCGAGGTAGCGGCCGACGGCCGCCGCGACGAGCTGGCTGGCGATGCCCCGACGTCGGTGGACGGGGTGGACCACCACGTCCTCGACCACCGCGAGCCCCTGACGGTCGTGGAGCAGGGTCGCCCGCCCGACCGGCATGCCGTGCCGGTGGGCGGCCCACACCTGGCAGCGCCCGGCGACGGCGAGCTCACGCTGCTGGGCCACGGACCAGGCGACGAAGGCCTCCTGTTGCGCCGTCCGGTCGGATGCCTCGCCGTCCGAGTCGTAGCGGTACAGCACGGTGGTGGCGTGCCAGCGCCGGTCCACGCTCGCATCGGCATCGGCGGTGGGTGGGGGGACGGGGGCGAGCTGTACGGCCGCGCCGCCCGCCGGGACCACGAGCGCGTCGAGCAGCAGCACGGTCAGCGGGTCCAGCTCCAGCCCGAGCGCGGCCGCCGCGGCCGCGAGCGACGGGTCGGGAGCCGGCGGCACGGCGGGTGCCTCACGCTCGAGGGGCGTCTCCCAGCGCAGCTGCACCTGGTCCGCGCCGAGGCTGCCGATGGTGGCGTGGAACCGCTCGACGGCGCCGGCCAGGTCCCCGGGCGCGGGCGGCGCCAGCAGGTCGAGCGCGTTCCCGGCCCGGAGGTCCGGGCGGGATGGCGTCCGCACCGCGACGTGGTCCCGGGCGTAGGTCACGAGGGTGACCGGTGGCAGCCCGGCACGCAGCACCGCGAGTCCGAGCCGCTCGTCGAGGCGACGCACCGTCGGCCGCGGAGCGTCCGGGTCGCGCGGGGAGCGCGGAGGGTGATCGTGGTCATGCCCGGCGTGCGCGGGGTGGTCGGGTCCGTGCCCCCGGCTCATCGGAGCGGGACGTCGAGGCGCAGGAGGTCGTCCAGGGTCTCACGCCGGACCAGCTCACGGACCTCGCCGTCGCGCACCAGGACCGCTCCCGGCCGGGGCAGCCGGTTGTAGTTGGAGGCCATCGAGTGCGTGTAGGCACCGGTGGCGGCCACCGCCAGCAGGTCCCCGACGGCCAGGTCCGCGGGCAGCGGGGCGTGCTCGCGCACGAGGTCCCCCGACTCGCAGTGCTTGCCCACCACGGTCACCGACCGGGGCGGGGCGTCGCTGGCCCGGTTGACCAGGGCGACCTCGTGTTCGGCGTCGTAGAGCGCCGGGCGGATGTTGTCGCTCATGCCGCCGTCCACGCTCACCCAGGTCGTCAGACCCGGCAGCGGCTTGATCGTTCCCACCTCGTACAGGGTGACCGTGGAGGGCCCGACGATCGCCCGGCCGGGTTCCACCACCAGGTGCGGGATGGGGAAGTCGAGCGCCGCGCACCGCTCCGCGACGGTCTCAAGCACCGCCCGGCCGTAGCGGGCGACCTCGACCGGGTGGTCCTCGTGGGTGTAGCGGATCCCCATCCCACCCCCGAGGTTGAGCTCCCCGAGCACCACCCCGTGCTCGTCCCGCCAGCGTGCCAGCAGGTCGAGGGTCACCTCGGCGTTGGCGATGAAGGGGTCGGTCCCGAAGATCTGCGAGCCGATGTGCGAGTGGATGCCCACCACCTCGACGTGGTCGCAGGCGAGCGCACGTGTCAGCGCGTCGTCCGCGAGCCCGAGGGAGAGGGTGAAACCGAACTTCGAGTCGTCGTGGCCCGTGCGCACGTACTCGTGGGTGTGCGCGTCGATCCCCGGGGTGATGCGCAGCCAGACCCGGGCGACCACGCCGCGGGCGGCCGCGAGCGCCTCGAGCCGGTCGAGCTCCTCGAAGGAGTCGACGACGATGCGCCCGACGCCGACCTCGAGCGCGCGGTCGAGCTCCGCGACGGCCTTGTTGTTGCCGTGCAACACGAGACGGGCCGGGTCGATCCCCGCCACGAGCGCGGTGTGCAGCTCCCCGCCGGAGGCCACGTCGATGGTCAGGCCCTCCTCGGCCACCAGCTGCAGGATCGCGAGGGTGCACCAGGCCTTGGAGGCGTAGGTGACCTGCACCCCCGGGAAGCCCGCGAGGTAGTCGCGGCAGCGTGCGCGCACGTCCTGCTCGTCCACGACCCACAGCGGGGTGCCGTGCTCGGCGGCGAGGGCGGGCAGCGCCACGCCGCCGACGGTCATCGCACCCGTCGCGTCCCGGGCTGCGGTCAGGGGCCAGGGTCCGGCGGTCACCTCACATCCTCTCCGGCGCGCTGACCCGGAGCAGGCCGAGCGTGTTCGCCAGCACCTGCTTCGCCGCCACCGCGAGGTGGTAGCGGGCCCGGCCGAGCTCGACGGCTGCGGCGGCGGTGGCCGGGTTCGCCTCGCCGTCGTCCCCACCGACCGGAGCGAGGATGCGGCACTCGGTGTAGAAGCGGTGGAAGGTCCCCGCGAGCTCCTCGGCGTAGCGGGCCAGGCGCTGCGTGGCCCGCAGCTCCGCGGCCTCGGCGACCACGAGTGGCAGCTGCGCCATGGCGGTCAGCAGCGCGAGCTCCGCCGGGTGGGTCAGCAGGCTGAGGTCGGCGTCGCTGGCGGGACCCGGGTCGAAGCCGCGCTCGTCGGCGTTGCGCAGCACCGAGGCGATGCGGGCGTGGGCGTACTGCACGTAGTAGACCGGGTTCTCCATCGACTGCGCCGCGACCACGGCGAGGTCGAAGTCGACGGTCGTGTCCAGCCCCTGGCGCAGGAAGTGGTAGCGGACCACGTCCGCCCCGACCTCCTCGAGCACCTCGTCGAGGTCGATGGTCTCCCCGGCCCGCTTCGACATGCGCACGGGCACCCCGTCGCGCAGCAGGTTGACGAGCTGCCCGATGCGGATCTCGACCCGTTCGGGGGGGACGCCGAGGCAGGCCGCGGCGGCCTTGAGCCGGTCGACGTAGCCGTGGTGGTCGGCGCCGAGCAGGTAGTAGAGCTGGTCGGCGCGCGCCCACTTGTCACGCAGGTAGGCGCAGTCGGCGGCGAAGTAGGTCGGGCGACCGTCGGAGCGGCGCAGGACCCGGTCCTTGTCGTCGCCGTGGTCGCTGGTGCTGAGGAACAGCGCCCCCTCGGCCTCGTAGGCCTCACCGCGCGCGACCAGCTCGGCGATGGTGGCCTCGATCGCGCCGGTGGCGTGCAGCCCCTCCCGCTCGGAGAACCACACGTCGAAGTCCACGCCCATCGCGTGCAGGCCGTCCTGGATGCGCTGACGCATCGCCTCGACCCCGAGCACCCCGACCCGGGCGGACCGCTCCGCCTCGTCCTCGTCGGCGCCGAGCTCGAACAACCCCGGGCCGTGGGCGGCGCGCAGTGTCGCGGCGACCTCGCGGATCGCCTGGCCGCGGTAATGCTCCTCGCCGAGCGGCTGGTCGGTCGCCACCAGCACGAGCGACTCGCCGAACAGGCGGATCTGCTCCCCGGCGTCGTTGACGTAGTACTCGCGGGTGACCCGGTGGCCGACGGCCTCCAGCAGGGCCGCGATGGCGTCGCCGGTAGCCGCCCACCGGCCGGCACCGACGTGCAGCGGCCCGGTCGGGTTCGCGGAGACGAACTCCACGTTGATGTGGCGGCGCTCCGGCTCCGGCACCTGGCTGCGCCCGTAGGCACCCTTCTCGGCCAGCACGCGGCGGATGAGGTCCTCGTGGTAGCGGTGCGCGAGCCGGAGGTTCACGAACCCGGGTCCCGCGATCGAGACCTCGGCGACGACGTCGGGGACGTCGAGGTGGTCGACGACCAGCTGCGCGACCTCGCGCGGGTTGCGCTTGGTCGGCTTGGCGAGCCGGAGCGCCACCGTCGTCGCCCAGTCGCCGTGGTCGGCCTGCTTCGGCTTCTCGAGGTCCGGGTCGGCCTCGGGCAGGCCCGCGCCGGCCAGCGCCGCCCGGATGCGGGCGTCGAGGTCGGCGAGGACGGGGTCGAGCAGGGGGTGGCGGGCCATGCGCGGGGCTTTCCGGTCGGCGGGAGCGGCGAGGGAGCGTACGCGCCCACCGCCGGCACAGCAGCGCTCGGTGCGCCCGCGCCGGCGGTCACCGAGGGTCGAGGGTGCCGAGGCCGTGGTACCGTGCCCGGCCGCGGTCGTCGACCGCCCCGCCCCCGTAGCTCAGTGGATAGAGCACCGGCCTCCGGAGCCGGGTGCGTAGGTTCGATTCCTACCGGGGGTGCCCACCGGCCCGTGACGAGCGTCACGGGTCGCCGTCACCGGCCTCGATCGCTCGGCCCCGCAGCCGACGCGCGATACGCCACACCACCAGCGCCAGCAGCAGCGCCCCCACCACGCCCCACACCCCGATCGGGGAGCGCCACACGGCCGGTGGCGGGGGCGCGGCGGCCAGGCCCGTCTCCGGCAGCCTGAGGCTCGCGACCAGACCCGCGTGGTCGCTCGGCAGGCAGCCGAGCTCGGCCGGTACCGCGTCGAGCACCCCGGCCGCGACGAGCCGCTCGGCGGCGGTCCGCGCCGCCGCCTGCTGGGAGGGCGCGTCGCACGCCCACAGGTCCGCGCTGTGCGGCCAGTCGTTGCCGATCACGCGCGCGTCGACCACCTCGATGTCGCCACGGACGAGCACGTGGTCCACCCGGTCGGTGAACCCCGCGCGGTTGCCCATCGCGAGCGCCGCATCCAGCCGCCCGGGGTCGGGGCCGGCGAGGTCGGCCGCGCTGCCCCAGGTCAGGTTCGCCGCCGCGGTCGCGTCCGGCCTGACATCGGTGAACCCGCCCTGCACCAGGGTCCAGTAGGCGTTGCACTCGGAGCGGGCGGTGACAGCCTCGGGGTCGGCGACCTGCGGCCGGCACACCCGCCCGGCCTCCGGCTGACCGGCAGGGTTGGCGACGCCCGGCCTCCGGCTGACCGGCAGGGTTGGCGACGCCCGGCCCCCGCGGATCGCGCGGATCGGCGTTGAGGGCCCCGAGCAGCACCACCGGCGTGTCGGTGGCCTCGAGGTCGGCGAGCAGCTGTCGAGCCTGCCGGGCCGCGTGCGGGACCTCGTCCGGATCCCACAGGGCCTCCGGCTCCGCAGCTGCTCCTGGACCCGGGCCGTCCCCCGGAGCGGCCGCAGCCGTACCCGGCCCGGCGAGCCGTGCGGTCGCGACCAGGGCCAGCAGGACCAGGGCAGGCACGATGAGGGTCGGCTGCGGCCCGCGGCCTGGGCGCCACCACCACCTCGTCGGGCCGACGCCTCGCGCTCGGCGACCCCGGTGCTCCTCGACCACGACCTCGCTTCCGTCCGCCTACCGGCCCCGACCGCACGGCCCTGACTCGTGGTCGGACCGGCACCCTCCACCCGGGGCGCGGTCTGGACCACCGGCCGGTCGGGGCAGCCAAGCACACCGCACCGATACCCCGGCCCCGTGCAGCATCCCGGCAGCCGGTGCCTACCCTGCCGGCCGGTCACCTGGACCCCCCGCGTGCCCGGCCCCCCCGAGAGGACCCCCATGGCGGCGATCGACGTCACCGACCGGTCGATCTACACGCGCGCGGTCGGCATCGAGCACGACCCGCTCGAGCAGCCGCGCCGCCACCTCGACGAGCGCGGGCGCGAGGTCGCCCCGGACCTGCTCGCACTCATGGGCGACACCCCGCTCGTGGCGCTCGACCGCCTCTCGCGGGACGTACCTCCCACGCTGATCGCCAAGCTCGAGATGCTGAACCCGGGCGGGTCGGTCAAGGACCGCATCGGCATCGCGATGATCGAGGCCGCCGAAGCCGCAGGTGAGCTGCGGCCGGGCGGCACGATCGTGGAGCCGACCTCGGGCAACACCGGCGTGGGACTCGCCATCGTCGCCGCCCGCAAGGGGTACCGCTGCGTGTTCGTGGTTCCCGACAAGGTGAGCCAGGACAAGATCTCGCTGCTGCGCGCCTACGGCGCCGAGGTGGTGGTGTGCCCGACCGCGGTCGAGCCGGACGACCCCCGCTCCTACTACTCGGTCTCCGACCGGCTGGCGGCGCAGCCCGGGGCGTTCAAGCCGAACCAGTACTTCAACCAGGCCAACCCCCAGGCGCACGTGTTCTCGACCGGGCCGGAGATCTGGCGCCAGACCGCAGGCCAACTCGACGCCTTCGTGGTCGGGGTCGGCACCGGGGGCACCACCACGGGCGTCGGGCGCTACCTCAAGGCCCGCAAGCCCGACCTCACCATCGTCGGGGCCGACCCGGAGGGCTCGCTGTACTCCGGCGACACGGTGCGCCCCTACCTGGTCGAGGGCATCGGGGAGGACTTCTGGCCCCCCACCTTCGACCCGGACCTCGTGGACATCTGGGAGCGCGTCTCGGACGCCGAGTCGTTCCGGATGGCCCGGCGGGCGGCGCGCGAGGAGGGCCTGCTCGTCGGCGGCTCCTGCGGCACGGCCCTGGTGGCCGCCCACCGCTACGCCGCGACCCAGCCGGCGGACGCCACCATCGTGGTCCTGCTACCGGACTCCGGGCGCGGGTACCTGTCGAAGTTCTACGACGACACCTGGATGGCCGAGCACGGCCTGCTCGAGCACACCTCCCAGGCCGGCACCCTCGGCGAGGTGCTGGCGGCCAAGGGCGGCGAGCTGCCCCCGCTGGTCCACCTGCACCCCGGCGAGGTCGTGGCCGACGCGATCTCGCTGCTGAAGCGGTACGGGGTGTCCCAGATGCCCGTGTTCCGCGACGGCGTCCACGATGGCGTGCAGGCCGACGACGTCCTCGGCTCCGTGCGCGAGAACGCCCTGCTCGACGCGGCACTGCGCGATCCCGCGGTGATGCGCCGCCCCATCGCTGAGGTCCTGCAGCCCCCGCTCGCCCTGCTCGACGCCGATGGCGCGCTGGATACCGCGCTCGGCGCGCTGGCCGGCGGCGACCCCGCGGTGCTCGTCCACGAGCAGGGCCGCGTGCTCGGGGTCATCACCCAGGCCGACGTCCTGACCTTCCTCGCGGCTCGAGGTGACCGGTGACCCACCCCCACGACCAGGGCTTCGCGACGCGAGCCATCCACGCCGGGCAGGATCCGGAGCCGGTGACCGGTGCGGTCACCGTCCCGATCTTCCAGACCTCGACCTTCGCGCAGCCGCGGGTCGGGGAGCACACCGGGTACGAGTACGCCCGCACGGGCAACCCGACCCGCACGGCGCTCCAGACCGCGCTCGCCTCCCTGGAGGGCACGGACCGGGCGGTCGCCTTCGCCTCCGGTCTCGCCGCCGAGGACGCGGTCTTCAGGCTGCTGTCCCCCGGTGACCACGTCGTCATGGCCGACGACGTCTACGGCGGGACCTGGCGCCAGATCGCGCGGGTGCACGCGCGGTTCGGCATCGAGGTGTCGGCGGTCGACCTCAGCGACCTCGACGCGGTCCGGGCGGCCCTGCGGCCCACCACGCGGCTGGTGTGGGCGGAGACGCCCTCCAACCCGCTGCTGAAGATCCTCGACCTGGCCGCGCTCGCCGAGCTCGCCCATGACCACGGGGCCCGGCTCGTGGCCGACAACACCTTCGCCACCCCCGCGCTCCAGCGCCCGCACCCGCTCGGCGCGGACCTGGTCGTGCACTCGACCACGAAGTACCTCGGCGGCCACTCCGACGTGGTCGGCGGGGCCGTCTGCACCGATGCGGCCACCGCTGAGGAGCTCGCGTTCCTCCAGAACGCCGTCGGTGCGGTCCCCGGCCCCTTCGACTCCTGGCTGACGCTGCGCGGCATCAAGACGCTCGAGATCCGCATGGAGCGGCACAGCGCGAACGCCGCACGCATCGCGGCCTTCCTGACCGAGCACCCCGCGGTGACCACGGTCGCCTACCCGGGGCTCGCCGACCACCCGGGGCACGAGCTCGCCGCGCGCCAGATGTCGGCCTTCGGGGGCATGGTGTCCTTCCGGCTCGCCGGCGGTCGCGCCGCCGCCATCGGTGTCGCCGAGGCCACGGAGCTGTTCTTCCTGGCCGAGTCCCTCGGCGGGGTGGAGAGCTTGATCGAGCACCCGGGGATCATGACCCACGCCTCGGTGGCCGGCACCGCCCTCGAGGTACCCGACGACCTCGTGCGCCTGTCGGTGGGGATCGAGACGGTGGAGGACCTGCTGGCCGACCTCGAGCGCGCGCTCGAGCGGTCCGCCTCGCAGTAGCCTCTCTCCGTCGCCCGCCGCGAGCGCTGGAGCGGCGACGGAGCTGACGTGCGCGCCCTGCTGGTCTTCAACCCCAACGCGACCACCACCGACGACATCGTCCGGGACGTCCTCGCCTCGGCCCTCGGGTCGGCGGTGGACCTCGACGTGCAGCCGACGAAGCAGCGCGGGCACGCGACCCTGCTCGCCGCCGGGGCCGTCCACGAGGGGCTCGATGTGGTGTTCGCCTTCGGTGGCGACGGCACCGCCAACGAGGTGATCCAGGCGCTGGCCGGGACCGACGTACGGCTCGGCATCATCCCCGGCGGGGGGGCGAACGTGCTGGCGCGCAACCTCGGACTGCCCAACGACGCGGTGCACGCCACCTCCCTGCTGCTGGACGCGGTGCGCCACGACCGGACCCGACGGATCAGCCTGGGGCTGGCCGGGGAGCGGTACTTCGGCTTCAACGCGGGCTACGGGTTCGACGCCGCGGTGATCCGGCGCGTCGAGCAGCACACGACCGCGAAGCGCGTGCTGCGCCAGGGGGCCTTCGTGTGGTCGGTCGCGCACGAGTGGGCCGTCGGCGCCGGACGCGACGCGGGCTCGATCACGGTCACGCTGCCCGACGGCTCCAGCCTCGGTCCGGTGGCGATCTCGATCATCGCCAACTGCGACCCCTACACCTACCTCGGCACCCGCCCGATGCGGGTGCACCCCTGGGCCTCCTTCGACCTCGGCCTCGACCTGGTGACCGTGGACCGGCCCTCGACCCCCCGGCTGCTCACGGTGCTCGCGGGCACCTTCCGGGACGGGCAGCACGTGGGCCGCAAGGGCGTCCGTTACCACCACGACCTGGCGGCCTTCACCCTCAGCTCCCCGACGCCGCTGCCGCTGATGGTCGACGGTGACTACGCCGGCGAGCACCACGCGGTGGCGTTCACCTCGGTCCCCGAGGCGCTGCGCGTCCTGGTCTGAACCAGCGCGGAACGCGATCACCGGATCGCGCGACGTGCGCTCGCCCGCGAGGTTCGGCCCGACGATCCCGGGAAGGACCCTTGACACGAGCCCTTCGAAGGGGCACCGTCCGGGTCGCATCTCGAGAACCCGTTCACAAGCGCGCCGCCTGGTGGAGGCGTCGACGGCCACACGGCCGCGGACCGACGGGCGTGAGGTGCCGTCCCCCCGGAAGCTCCCGGAGCCGAGCACCCAGGCGGACATCCGGTAGCGAACCGAACGATCCCGGTGAAGGGAGAGGCCCCATGGACTGGCGTAGCCGTGCCGCGTGCACCGATGAGGACCCGGAGCTGTTCTTCCCGATCGGCACCACCGGTCCCGCGGCGGAGCAGGCCGAGGCCGCCAAGCGCGTCTGCGCCACCTGCGAGGTCCGCGAGGAGTGCCTCGAGTTCGCCCTGTCCTCCAACCAGGACGCCGGCATCTGGGGCGGTCTGACCGAGGACGAGCGGCGCACCCTGAAGCGGGCCCGCCAGCGTCGTCGCCGCATGGCCAGCTGAGCCTCACC
The DNA here is from genome assembly GCA_046541215.1 of Nitriliruptoraceae bacterium. Lineage (GTDB taxonomy): Bacteria > Actinomycetota > Nitriliruptoria > Nitriliruptorales > Nitriliruptoraceae > T1Sed10-7. Next base: position 4,419 of record JBKHDS010000013.1, on the reverse strand, counting down.
CTCCACCCGGTGCCGCCGCATCGACGGCGGCATCGTCGCGTTGCGGGTGGTGCGGGGCTCAGGCCGGTGGGACGCGCCCCGGGATCGGCAGCAACGCCAGCGCCCGCGTGCCACCCTGCGGGCCGACCCGCTCCACCTCCAGGGTGCCACCGAGCTCGGACTCGACCAGCGTCATCGCGATCTGCAGACCGAGGTTCGCGTCGGCGACGACGTCCCAGCCCTCCGGGACCCCGACACCGTCGTCGCTGACCGCCAGGTGCAGCGCGGAGCTGCGCCGGTCCAGTTGCACCACGACCTCGCCGCCGTGCTCCACGAACCCGTGCTCGAGCGCGTTCTGCAGCAGCTCCGACAGCACGAGCGCCAGCGGCGTCGCCACCTCGGCGGGCAGATCACCCGCGCTGCCCTCCAGGCGCATCCGCACCGGACGGTCCGGGTCGGTGAGACCGGTGGCGACCATGTCGATGAGCCGGTGGGCGACCTTGTCGAACACGACCCGCTGGCCCGCGTCCTGGGACAGGGTCTCGTGGACGAGCGCGATGGAGGAGATCCGGCGGACCGACTCCGCCAGCGCGTCGCGCGCGTCGGGGGAGGCGAGCCGACGGGACTGCAGGCGCAGCAGGGAGGCGACGGTCTGGAGGTTGTTCTTGACCCGGTGGTGGATCTCCCGGATCGTGGCGTCCTTGTAGAGCAGCAGCCGCTCGTGCCGGCGCAGCTCGGTGACCTCGCGGACGAGCACGAGCCCACCGAGCACCTGGTGCTGACGCGTGAGCGGCAGGAGGCGGCGCAGCACGATGGTGCCGCCGGCCTCGACCTCGGACTCCAGCGGCTCGCCGAGGGCGAGCGCCTCGAGCAGCGCGGCATCGTCGAGGTCGAACTCCTCGATGCTGCGCCCCATGACCGCGCCGGTGACCCCGAGCCGCCGGTAGGCGCTCATCGCGTTCGGGGAGGCGTAGATCACCGTGCCGGCGGCATCCAAACGCATCATGCCGTCTCCGACCCGCGGACCGAGCTCGTGGTCGCTCGCCTGCCCCGGGAGGGGGAACTCGCCGTGGCACAGCATCCGCGCGAGCTCGTCCGCCGCGCGCAGGTAGGACAGCTCGAGCTGGGAGGGGGGACGCACCGTGGACAGGTTCGCCTCGCGTGAGACCACCGCGATGACCCGGCCATCGACGGGTACCGGGATCGCCTCCTCGCGCACCGGCACGCCGGTGGACAGGTCGGGTTCACCGTCGCGGACGATCAGCCCCTCGTCGAAGGCCCGGGTGACCAGCGGCCGCTCCGCGGGCGCCAGGACGGCCCCGACGAGGTCCTCCTGGTAGATGGTCGGCGCGGTGTGTGGCCGGATCTGCGCGATCACGATCAGCGCGTCCTCATCGGCGTCCCGGGCGAACAGCAGCAGGTCGGAGAAGGCGAGGTCGGCCAGGATCTGCCAGTCCGCAACCAGCTCGTTGAGGGCGTCGAGTTCGGGTCCGTGCAGCCCGGCACGACGTTCCGCCATGGCGTCGAGCGAGGACACCCTCAGGCCTGCAGGAACCGCTGCAGCTGCTGCAGCGGGACCGCCTCGCGGATGTGCTCGAAGGCGCGCTTCTCGATCTCGCGCGCCTCGCTGAGCGAGATGCCGAGGGCTCGGGCGGTGTCGGCGAGGTCGTGCGGGTGCCCGTCCTTCAGCCCCATGCGCAGCTCGAGGACCCGGCGCTGGGTCTCCGGCAGGCGCGAGAGGACCTTCTCCAGCGGTTGCTTGAGCTCCTCGGCCGGGTTCGGTGGCTGCCCGCGCCGCTTCGCGCCACCGGTTCCGCCGTGGCGCTGCCCGCTGCGCTTGCGCTGTCCACCACTCATGCCCACGAGCCTAGCGTCCGCGCCACGTCGGCTCCCGCCGCTCGAGGAAGGCGGCGATGCCCTCGGCGGCGTCCTCGGTCTGGACCTGCAGGTCGAGCATCCCGTGCAGGTAGGCCATGGCGGCACCCGGCTCCATCGAGCGGGCGTCGAGGTAGCTGCGCCGTCCGAGCGCGAGCGCGAGCGGTGCACCCTTGATGAGCTCGTCGGCGAGCTCGGCGACGGCGTCGTCGAGCTGCGCGCGCGGCACGACCCGGTTGACGAGCCCGAGCCGTTCCGCCTCCGCGGCCGGGTACCGGCGCCCGGTCATCATCCACTCCAGCGCGCGTTTCGGCCCGAGGTGCTGGACCAGCAGCGCCGAGATGATATGGGGCCACAGCCCGACCCGGACCTCCGGGGTCCCGAAGGTCGCGTCCTCCACCGCCACCAGCAGGTCGCAGGCCAGCGCCACCCCGAGCCCGCCGGCTAGCGCGTGGCCGTTGATCCGTCCGATGAGCGGCGTCCGGAGCGCCTCGGTGCTCGCGAACAGGCGCCGTAGCAACCCGCGCTGCTCGTGCCCGTCCAGCACGCTCGGATCGGAGGTCACTCCCGACCGGAGGTCCGCGCCGGCGCAGAAGGCCTTGTCGCCGGCGCCGGTCAGCACCAGGACGCGGATCTCGGGGTCCGCATCGAGGCGGGTGAAGGCGGCGATCAGCTCCTCGAGCGTCGCGGCGTCGAGCGCGTTCCGGGCCTCGGGCCGTGCGATCGTCACCGTCGCCACCGCACCCTGGCGGTGCTCCTCCACAGCCATCGAGCCCTCCCGGCCTCAGGTGCCGCCACCCTAGGTGCGGCACCTGGCATCATGCGCGTCGCACGCGTCGACCGCACCGCCGTCGGGACCCCGGGAGCGCGCTGCGAAGGAGTGGCCGGTGCCCTTCACGTTGGCCGCGGTGACGCTCGCCGTGGTCGTCTCCCTGGCGCGGGGCGGGCGCTTCTCCAACCTCGCCGAGCGACCCCTGGCCGGGTCCTGGCTCCTGTTCGCCGGCGTGGCGCTCCAGCTCGCCCTCGATGTGGCCGCCGGTCGGGGCCTGCTACCGGCAGCCGGGTGGTCAGGGTGGGCACTGCTCGTGCTCAGCCAACTGCTCGTCGTCACCTTCCTGGTCACCAACCGCGCCCTGCCCGGGGTGTGGATCGTCGCCGCCGGTCTGCTGCTCAACGTCGTGGTCATCGCCGCGAACCGTGCGATGCCGGTCGACCCGGCCGCGATCGCCGCGCTCGGCATCGGAGACGTCGAGGTGCCAGCGGGCAAGCACACCCTGCTCAGCGAGGAGACCCGGCTGCCGTGGTTGGCGGACGTGATCCCCGTGCCGTGGCTGCGGTCGATCCTCTCCGTCGGGGACCTCGTGATCGCGGTCGGGTTGCTGCCACTGACCCACGCCCTGCTGCGCCCGGAGCCGAGCGAGCGCGGTGCGACCGACGGCGGCCCCTGAGACCTCCGCACCAGCCGATCACGCCAGCGGTGTGGCCAGCGGCGCGCGGTCCACGACCCGCCGCAGCGCCGCGATCACCTCGAGGTCACCGACGTCACGGACCAGGCGTACCGTGGCCTCGTGCCGCTGCGCGGCATCCTCGGGGTCCGGGGCGTAGCTGTCGAGGTCGCAGCAGGCCACCACGATGCGTGCCGGAAGCCCGACATCGTCCCGGGGGCGGGCCAACACGTCCGCCTGGGCCGCCACGATCGCGGCGACGCGGTCGAGCCCCCCGACCTCATCGAGCACCTGAGCCCCGGCGGTCGCGAGGTCGCGCGCGTCCGCCGGCGCCTCCCGCTCGAGCCGGATCCGGCCGAGCTCATGCAGGTGCGCCGCGCGGACCGTATCGGCCACGCTCGCGGCATCCAGGCCGAGCTCCAACGCGACGGACCGGGCGAGTTCGGCGACGCGCACCCCGTGCCCCGCATCGACCGAGCCGAGCTGCTCGGGCAGTCGGGACATCGCGCGGATGGTCTCCTCGTAGGCCCGCTGTCCCAGAGCCAGACGGTCCAACCCGGTCCGAGCCGCCAGCAGCGGCAGCAGCATCGTGGGCAGCATCCAGGCGCCGAGGACCGGGTGCACCAACGCGCCGAGCGCGGCCGTCGCCGCGACCGATGCCCCGATCAGCCGGTTGCGGTGGATCTCCTCGAGCACCCAGCGGTGCGCGTGCCGCAGGCCGGTCGTTGAGGTGGCGAGGGCCTCCATCGCCGGGACCCCGACCAGGATGGCCAGCCCGACGGCGGCGGCAGCGCCGAGGTTGAGCTCCGCAGCCACCCCGCTGGTGGCCGTGCCGGTCCAGGTCGGCGGGCCGAGCGCCGCGCCCAGCACGGCGACCCCCGCGAGGACCCACCCGCCGACCGCGCGCTGGAGCAAGGTGTCGAGGTCGAGCCGCTCGCGGCGCAGGCTCACGGCGCCGAGGTGACCGGCAGCTGCGAGCAGGCCGAGGCCGGGCGGGGACACACCGAGCAGCGCGGCCGCCCCGACGACGGCGAGCGAGGTCGGGACCGGGCGACCGTCCGCGAGACAGATCGGGAGGAGCTCCATCACCACCGCCGCGATCACGAACAGCAGCGCCTCC
>JBKHDS010000012.1:0-17257 GCA_046541215.1 Nitriliruptoraceae bacterium | reverse complement strand
ACGCGCTGACACCGCCCGGCTCCGCGGCGGTGACGGCGGCGATCCACGCGCGCTGACACCGCCCGGCGTCGGCGGCTGGACGCTCAGGAGCGCTCCTGCTCCTCATCGCTGAGCCGCCGGCGCGGCGTGGCGTCCTCCACCTCGCGCTGGGCGTCCAACACGGTCTCGCCCTGAGACTCCGGCAGCTCCTCGGGGTCTGGCAGCGTCCCGACCTCCCGGTCCATGGTCGACCCCTCGACCTCCTCGAGGTGCACGTCCTCCTGCTCGAGCAGATCATCCCGTTCGGGCTGGTCGGGACGGTCCACCTCGAAGCTGGTGCTGGGGTCACGGCGGTCGGGGTCGGTAGAGGACATGGGTGCTCCTGTCACGTTCGCGGTCTCGGTCCGTTCCACCGTGCCAGGCACCACGGCGGGTGCCGACCGGACGGACCGTGGCCGACCGTCCGTCGTCGGGACGGGCTGCGAACCGGGGGGACGGCCGGTCGGGTGCTACACAGACCCCGGATCCGTCGTCGTGACCGCGAGCAGAAGGGCCTCCGGATGATCCCGCCCGTACGGGAAGGTTCGAACCGGACGGGTCGGCTCGGCCTATGCACCGACCTGTACGAGCTGCGGATGGCCGCATCCTTCCTCCAGCGGGGGATGGTCGCGCCGGCGACCTTCAGCCTGTTCCTGCGCCCGAGCGCGCAGCGCACCTGGTACGTCGCCCTCGGCGTCCAGCGGGTGGTGGAGCTGCTCGAGCGGTTCCGCTTCGGACCGGCGGAGCTCGACGAGCTCGAGCGCCTCGGCATCGATCGCGCGGTCCGCGACGAGCTCGCCGCCATGGAGATCACCGCCGGTGAGGTCCGCGCCGTGGCCGACGGCACGGTGGTGCTCGCCCAGGAACCGATCCTGGAGGTGACCGCCCCGCTGCCGGTGGCGCAGCTGCTCGAGACGGCCGTGATGAACGTCGTGCACTATCCCACGCTGGTCGCGACCAAGGCGGCCCGGTGCGCGCTCGTGGCCGACGGGCGGCAGCTGGCCGACTTCGGCTTCCGGCGTGCCCACGGGCTGGAGACCGGCGTCGAGGGCGCACTCGCCGCCTACCTCGGCGGTGGGTTCGCGACGAGCAACGTGGAGGCTGGCCGGCGCTACGGCATCCCCACCACGGGCACCATGGCTCACTCCTACATCCAGGCCTTCGAGGACGAGCGGGAGGCCTTCCGCAGCTTCGCCGCGGATCAGCCCGAGCACAGCGTGCTGCTGGTCGACACCTACGACACCCCGGAGGGTGTCCGGCGCGCCATCGAGGTCTGCCGCGAGCTCGGGATCACGCCGAAGGGGGTGCGGCTGGACTCCGGGGACCTGGGCGAGCTCGCCGTCGATGCGCGACGGCAGCTCGACGATGCCGGGTTCACCGACGCGATCGTCATCGCCTCCGGCGGCCTGGACGAGGAGGCCATCCACGACCTCGTTTCGCAGGGCGCGCCGATCGACGGCTTCGGGGTCGGGACCTCCCTGATCGTCTCCAAGGACCACCCGGGGGCGGACATCGTCTACAAGCTCGTCGCCTACGACGGGCGACCGGTGGCGAAGTTCAGCGGGGCCAAGAGCACCTTCCCCGGGGCGAAGCAGGTCTACCGGCGGGAGGGCGACATCAGCCGCGACCTGCTGACGATCGCGGACGGTCCGGGCGAGGGGGTGCCGCTGCTGCGCTCGGTGTGGCGGGACGGTCGACGGCTCCTCGACCCGCCGCGCCTCGCTGCGATCCGCGACCGGGTGAAGGACGAGCTTGCCCAGCTCCCGCCGCCGTGGCGAACCCCACCCTACGTGGACGAACCGCCCCTGCCGACCTTGAGCGAGGAGCTCGAGGCGCTGACGGATGAGGTGCGCGACCGCGTCGTCCGCTGACCGGTCCCGACCGTGGTCGGACGGACAAGGGTGCGCTAGCTGCCGTGCCTACGGTGGAGGGATCACCGTGCTTGTCGAGGCGGCGCACGTCACGGGTGCCAGCCGCCGATCGTCGAGGACAGGAGACGGCCGTGTTCGAGGACCGCGCCCAGGCCGGACGAGCCCTGGCGAAGCGGCTGCGCCACGTCAGAGGGCACGACCCCCTCGTGCTCGCTCTGCCCCGTGGTGGGGTACCGGTCGCCGCTGAGGTGGCTCGGGCCCTGACCGCCCCGCTGGATGTGATCGGCGTCCGCAAGCTCGGTGCGCCTGGCCACCGCGAGCTCGCCATCGGCGCCATCGCCGAGGGGGGCGTGCGGTTGGTGAGCGAGTGGGCGTTCACACACCTCAACCTCACCGAGGACGACCTCGATCGCATCGAGGCGGCCGAGCGCACCGAGCTCGAACGACGCGTCCGGTCCTACCGCTCCGAGCGTGCGCTGCCCGCGATGAGGGACCGCACCGTCATCGTCGTCGACGATGGGCTCGCGACCGGCAGCACGGCGACCGCCGCCTGCCGAGCGGTCCGCCAGGGTGAACCATCCCGATTGATCCTCGCGGTCCCGGTCGCCTCCGAAGAGGCCGTCGCCGCACTGCGAGGGGAGGCCGACGAGGTCGTTGCCGTGGAGGTACCGCGGGACTTCGTCGCGGTGGGCCGCTGGTACCGCGATTTCGGGCAGACCACGGACGACGAGGTGCTGACCCTGCTCGAGGAGCTCGGCACGCCCTAGACGCCGAGGGAAGGGAACCCCATGGCACCGGACCGACCGCTCGATGTCCGCGAGATCCGCATCCCCGTCGATGGTGAGGCCATCGTCGGTGACCTCACCATCCCTAGCGCGGCACGTGGGGTGGTCCTCTTCGCGCACGGCAGCGGGTCCAGCCGGCACAGCACCCGCAACCAGCAGGTGGCACAGGCGCTCGTGGCCGGCGGCTTCGCCACCCTGCTGCTCGATCTGCTCACTGCCAAGGAGGAGGAGGTCGACCTGCGCACCCGCGCGCTGCGCTTCGACATCGACCTGCTCGCGAGCCGGGTCGTCGACGCGATCGACTGGGTGCGCGGGGACGAGCAGATCGCCGGCCTGCCGATCGGTCTTTTCGGAGCGAGCACGGGTGCGGCTGCGGCGCTCGTGGCTGCGACCCACCGGCCCGAGGAGGTGGCGTCGGTGGTCTCGCGTGGCGGGCGTCCCGACCTCGCCGATGAAGCGCTCGGCTCGGTCCAGGCGCCCACGCTGCTGATCGTGGGGGGCGCTGACCTACCGGTGATCGGCATGAACCAGGAGGCCATGGCCCGGATGCCGGGCCGCGTGCAACTGGAGATCGTCCCCGACGCGACCCACCTCTTCGAGGAGCCCGGCGCCCTGGAGCAGGTCGCCACCCTGGCTGCCGACCACCTCGATCGCACCCTGCGATGAACCCGGATCCACGACGACGGCCCGACGAGGTGGCCGAGCTGGCGACACCGCTGGACTCCCCGGCCGACCTCGATCCCCTGCTGGACCGCATCGGGGACGCCCGGCTGGTGCTCGTCGGCGAGGCCTCTCACGGCACCCACGAGTACTACCACTGGCGTGCCGAGCTGACGAAGCGGCTCATCGCCGAGCGCGGTTTCACGGTCGTCGCGGTCGAGGGCGACTGGCCCGACTGTCACCGGATCGACCGGGCGGTGAGGACCGAGACCGCCGGCAGCGTCCGCGAGGTGCTGCAGACCTTCGAGCGGTGGCCGACGTGGATGTGGGCCAACGCGGAGGTCGAAGGGTTCGCCACCTGGCTCAAGGAGCACAACCTGGACCTGGCGCCCGCGGCGCAGGTGGGGTTCTACGGCCTGGACGTCTACTCGCTGTGGGCGTCGCTGCGCGTCATCATCGACTACCTCGACGTCCACGACGGGCAGGCGGCCCTGACGGCACGACGTGCCTGGAGCTGCCTGGAGCCCTACGCGGAGGATCCGCAGGAGTACGCCCTGGCGACCCGGGTCGTGCCGACCTCCTGCGAGGAGGAGGTCGTCGCACTGCTCACGCGGCTGCAGCAGGACGCCGGGGTCCTCGGCGACGACGCGGAGGGCCGGTTCCAGGCGGAGCAGAACGCCGCGGTCGCGGCGGACGCCGAGCGCTACTACCGCGCCATGGTCCGCGGTGGCGCGAGCTCCTGGAACATCCGGGATCGGCACATGGTGGACACCCTGGACCGTGTCCTTGCCCACCGTGGCCCCGGCACCAAGGCGGTGGTGTGGGCGCACAACACCCACGTCGGGGATGCGCGGGCCACCGACATGGCCTCAGCCGGGATGGTGAACGTCGGCCAACTGGTCCGTGAGCGTCACGGCTGCGACGACGTCGTCATCGTCGGCGCCGGGAGCTACCGCGGGGAGGTCGTCGCCGCCCGCGAGTGGGGGCTCCCCTTCGAGGTCCTGCCGGTGCCGGAGGCCCCGGCAGGCAGCCTCGAGGAGTTCCTCCACCGCGCGGCGCCGGCGCGCAGCCAGTTCGTGTTCCCGGACCGGCAGGTGGACTGGCTCGATGCCCGGCTCGGGCACCGCGCCATCGGCGTGGTCTACCGTCCCGAGCGTGAGCGTCGCGGGCAGTACGTACCGACCCGGCTCGGGCGGCGTTACGACGCCTTCTGGTTCCTGGACACCACCTCGGCGCTCCGCCCGGTGCCCCCGGAGGTGCCTCAGCCGGACCGCGAGCAGGAGACCTACCCCTTCGGTGACTGACGGCCAGGGGTGTCGGCACCCTCGGGGAGCAGCTCGATCAGGCGCGCCAGGAGCGCCCGGAGGTGCTCGGGATCCTGCACGGCGACGTGCGCGTAGGTCCCTCGGTCGCCATGCTCGTCGCTGGCGACCACGATGCCGAGACCGGTGCGCTGGACGACCCGCAGGGCGTCCTCGTCCGTGAGGTCGTCACCGGCGTAGACGGGCAAGCGCGGCCCGGCGTCGCCAGCATCCGGCAGCTGGCCGAGCACCCACCCGAGCGCGGCACCCTTGTCCCAGTCGAGGTCGGGCCGCAGCTCGCGGACCGCACGGCCGGCGGTGGCGCGCAGACCGGACCGAGAGCCCGCGATCTGGTCGACGGCCCGTTCCGCGCGGGCCGTGTCGTCGTCCCCGGCGCGCCGGGTGTGCACCGCGATGGCGAAGCGCTTGCGCTCCACCTCGACGCCCGGCACCTCGACGAGCTGCGCACGCAGCTCGCGCTCCGCGGCGTCGAGCGCGGGGAGCGCGTCACCCGCGCGCGGTTCCTCGTGCCGGTTGCCGGCGGGGTCGAGCAGCTCGAAACCGTGGCTGCCGGCGACCCACAGGCCCGGGACGTCCACGCGGGCGCGGACGTCGTCGAGGTCGCGGCCGCTGACGATCGCGGTGGGGCAGGAGGCAACGAGCGCGGCGAGCACCTCGCGCATGCCGGGTGCGAGCGCGGCGTCGTCCGGGTCATCGACGATCGGCGCCAGCGTCCCGTCGACGTCGAGGAACACCGCCGGCTGGGTCCCGGTGAGCAGCCCGGTGACCGCCCCGAGGCATGGTTCGGCGTCGGGCACCTGCGAGAGCGCTCGCTCGCAGGGCGTGAGCTCGAGCTCGCGCAGGTCGCTGACCACGACATCGGCCCCGTGGCGGCGCAGGTCGTCGAGGTCGCCGTCGCGGGCGATGCCGACCACGTGGGCGAACCCGCCGCGCCGACCCGCCTCGACGCCCGCCCGCGCGTCCTCGACGAGGATCGTGTGCGCGGCGTCCGCGCCGACCCGCCGCGCCGCCTCGAGTGGCACGGCCGGGTCCGGCTTGCCGGGCAGGCCGAGGTCGGCGGCGGTGAGGCCGTCGACCCGCGCCTCGAACAGCTCGTGCAGCCCGGCGCGCTCCAGGACCGGCCCCGCGTTGCGGCTCGCGGAGAACACCGCCGTACGGACGCCGTGCAGGTGGAGCCGATGCACCAGCCGTACCGTGCTGTCGAACACCGTGACGCCGTCCTCGTAGAGCCGTTCGAGGAAGTCGGTGTTCTTGCGCTCACCCAGCGCCTCGACCGTGTCCTCATCCACCTCGATGCCCCGGCTCGCCAGGAAGGAACGGATGCCGTCCCGGCGGGGCCTGCCGTCCACATCGCGGCGGTAGTCCTCCGGGGTGAAGGGGGAGAGGTCCTCGTCCTCGGCCGCCTGACCGGCTCGCTCCTCGAGGAACCGGTCGAACAGCCTCGTCCAGGCGCTGAGGTGCACCGATGCGGTGTCGGTGATCACCCCGTCGAGGTCGAACACCGCGGCGGTGACACCGGCGAGGTCGAGCTGCGTGGTCATCGTGATCCTCCGTGCTCCTCGTGTCGGTCGCGGCGGCGGAGCGGTCCTGACAGGGGCGTGAGGCTCACCCGCCGCCGGGACGGTCCGGTGGCCCGAGGGTCGCGAGCTCCACCGTCTGGCCAGGCGCTAGTTCCACGGTCTCCTCCGGCCCGCAGACCCGGACCGACGGCCGCCCCTCGCCGGCCCGGTTCGCCACGCTGATGCGTTCGCTGTCGACCTTGAGGGAGAGCTGACAGCTGCGGAAGACGAGGTCGAACTCCAGCGTCCCGAGCTCCGGCGGCCAGACGGGGTTGACGTAGAGGCTGCCGTCGCGGACCTCCAGGCCCGTGAAGCAGCGCAGCAGCAGGTCGACGCTGCCGGCCAGCGCGCCGAGGTGGATGCCCTCGGGCGTGGTCCCGCCCTGGAGGTCGTGGACGTCGCTGGCGAAGGCCCGGTCCAGGAAGGTCAGCGCCTGCTCCCGGTGCGCCCGTGCGAGCACCCAGGCGTGCACGACCGAGCTCAGCGTCGAGCCGTGGGAGGTGCGGTCGAGGTAGTAGTCGATGGTGCGGGTGATGGTCTCGGGATCGAGGCGGTAGCCGAGGCGCTCGAACAGCGCCCGCAGCTCCTCCGCGGAGAACAGGTAGAACAGCATCAGCACGTCGGCCTGTTTCGAGGCCTTGTAGCGGTCCGGGGTGTCCCCCTCGGCCTCGAGGATGCGGTCGAGGCGGTGGATGTCTCCGTGCTCCTCGCGGAGCCGGTCCCAGTCGAGCTCCTCGAGGTCCTCGTACCCCTCGTACTGGCTGATCACGCCGTCGTGGAAGGGGACGATGAGGAGCCGGCTGAGCTCCTCGAACCGCTCGAGTTCCTCCGCCCCGAGCTCCAGCTGGCTGGTCAGCTCCGACCAGCGCAGCTCGGTGAGCAGCTCGGGCAGCTCCAGCACGCGGTGGAACAGCCAGGCCGCCATGACGTTGGTGTAGGCGTTGTTGTCCAGGCCGGGCTCGTCGGCGTCCGGGTAGCTCGTGTGGAACTCGTCGGGGCCGACCACCCCCCGGATGGCGTAGCGCCCGATGCCGGCGTCGTAGGTCGCCAGGCTGGAGAAGAAGCGCGCCACCTCGAGGAGGATCTCGGCGCCCTGCTCGGCGAGGTAGGCCCGGTCGTCGGTGGTGTCCTGGTAGGTCCAGACGTTGTAGGCGACCGCGAGCCCGATGTGCCGCTGCAGGTCGGTCGGGTCGGGGACCCAGCGACCGGACTGCGGGTTGAGGTGCCACTCCTGCGCGGCCTCCTCACCGTTGCTGGCGCTCTGCCATGGGTACATCGCGCCGGCATATCCGGCCGCACGAGCGGCCCTCCGGGCGGCGGGGAGCCGGTGGTAGCGGTAGCCGAGCAGGGCACGGGTGAGCGCCGGCAACCTCAGGTGCAGGATGCGCAGGACGAACAGCTCGTCCCACATGATCAGCCCGCGGTAGGCCTCGCCGTGCAGGCCCCGAGGTGGCACGCCCACGTCGTAGGAGCTGGTGTTGGGCGAGACGGTCTGGAGCAGGTGGAACAGGTGCAGCCGCACGATGCGGTCCATCCCGCCGCCGAGCTCACCGTCGATCCCGAACCGGTCCCACAGCCCGTGCCAGGCAGCGACGTGCGGGCCGAGCAGGTCGGTGAAGCTGCCCGCGCCGCGCAGCTCCAGCGTCGCGTCCTTCTCGGGCTCGAAGGTGGCGACCTCGCGAGCGGTGTGGACCGCCACCACCTTGTCGACGGTGATCGGGTCACCCTCCTCGAGGTCGACCGCCAGCTCGTGGGCGATCCACCCGGGCCCGCGCACCGTCCGCCGCTGGGCGTCGATCGGCTCGCCCTCCCGCTGCAGGCGGGTGCGCGCTGCCTCGGCGATCGCGAGCTTCGAGGTCGAGGTCGTGGTCCGCAGCCGGAGCAGCTCGCCGTCGGCGGACACCTCGGTGCCGGTGAGGTGCTGGGAGGCGAGGTCGGCGTAGCGCGCCACGCCGTCGTTCGCGACGCGACCATCCAGGCCGGAGCGGACACGCAGGCGTCCGGAGAAGTCCTCGGCCACCACCGTCAGCTCCAGGGCCGCGAGGTGCTCGTCGCGCATGTGCACCAGCCGGCGCTCCACGACCCGCAGCGTCCGGTCGGCGTCGCGCCGTCGCAGCCGGCGGATCAGCAGCCCCCGACGCAGGTCGAGCCGGAGCTCGTGATCGAGCACCTCACCAGCGGTGAGGTCGAGCCACTCGCCGTCGTCGATGGCGATCTGCAGGAACACCCAGTCGGGCAGGTTGACCAGCGACTCGTTGACGACCGTGCGGCCGGAGACCTCGCTGGCGAGCCGGTTGTAGCACCCGGCGACGTAGGTACCCGGGTAGTGCACGCCGTCGGCTCGGGACCCGGGCACGGCGCCACGGGTGGCGAGGTAGCCGTTGCCCAGGGTGCACAGGGCCTCGCGCAGGGGCTCCTCCTCCGGCTCGAAGCCCTCGTAGCCGAACACCCACGGATCGGACGTCTCGACCAGGCTCATGCCGGCTCCTCCCACAGGGTCATGCTGCGGGCCTGCCGCGGTCTTCGCCACCTTCGGACCCGTCCGTCCGTCCGCTTCCTGCCGGCCCACGCCGTTGCGCTGGGGCTTGTTCGCTCGGGCACGCGGCATGCCCGTGGGGTTGGCCGGGGGTGGCCGTTCGTCCTTGGTGGCCGTTGCGTCGACCTCGCGCGTCCTTAGGGTGAGAGAGGAGGTCGGGGGCAGCCGTCGCCGACCGTCGCCGAGGCAAGGAACCCACATGATGCGTCGTCTCGAGCCCAGCCACGACCAGGTCATCGGCTACTCCCTCGGGGGTGAGGTCTCCGCCGAGGAGTACACGCAGCTGGCGAGCGAGCTGCGCGATGAGATCGCCAAGCACGGCACCATCCGTGTGCTGTTCCGGCTCACGGACCTGGAGCTGTCCAGCTTCTTCACCGCCCTCGACGAGCGGCTCCGCTTCGTGCGGGAGAACCGCGACGACGTGGAGCGCATCGCGGTCGTGACCGACGGCACGCTCACCGGGCTGCTGGGCAAGGCCGCCGAAGCGGCGCCGGTCGAGGTGCGGACGTTCGCGCCGGACGACGAGACCGAGGCCTGGGCGTGGCTCGAGTGACGCGCGACACGGGGAGGTTCCGGCATGCAGCTGCGTGAGCTCGTCAACGACAATCCCGGCCACCTCGTGCTGCTCGTCATCGACGGACTCGGGGGGTACGCCGACGCTCGGCAGGACAGCGAGCTCGAGGCGGCCATCACGCCGAACCTGGACCGGCTGGCAGCCGAAGCCGCTTGCGGCCTGGCGCTCCCGGCCGGGCCAGGCATCACCGTCGGGTCCGGACCCGGCCACCTCGCGCTGTTCGGCTACGACCCGCTGGAGTACGACCTCGGTCGCGGGCTGCTCTCCGCCGTCGGGCTCGGCGTGGACCTCCAGCCGGGGGACATCGCCGCGCGCGGCAACCTGGCGCTCCTCGACGGGTCGGGCCGGGTGACCGATCGACGAGCGGGGCGCATCGAGGATGGCCCGGCTCAGGCCATCGTCTCGCATCTGCAGCGGACGGTCGAGCTCGACGACGTCGAGGTCCGCTTCGAGCACATCTCGGAGCACCGCGTCCTGCTGGTGCTCCGCGGCGAGGGGCTCGACCCGCAGGTGGAGGACCTCGACCCGCAGCGCACGGGCGTGCCGCCGCGTGAGCCGACGGCGACCTCGCCGGCAGGTGAGCGGCTCGCGGCCGTCCTGAGCGAACTCGACACGGCCGTCCGCCAGGCGCTGGCCGGCCAGGACGCGGACATCGTGCTCTTCCGTGGCTTCGACACGCTGCACGAGCTGCCGCGTATGCAGGATCGCTTCGGGCTGCACCCCGCCACGGTCGCGACGTACCCGATGTACCGCGGGGTGGCGCAGCTCGTCGGTATGGATGCGCTCCCGGTGGTCGGGACGCTCGCTGAGCAGATCGAGCTGATGGGGACCCACTGGGACACCTACGACTACCTCTTCGCCCACGAGAAGGCGGCCGATCGGGCCGGCCACGACGGGGACCGCGAGGCCAAGATCGCCGCTATCGAGGCGGTCGATGCGGTCATCCCGGACCTCGTCGAGCTCGGACCCGACGTGCTCGCGATCACCGGGGACCATGCGGCGCCCACCCAGCTCAGCGCGCACTCCTGGCACCCCGTGCCGACCTTGCTCTGGGGGGAGAAGGTGGGACGGGATCGGGTTGAGACCTTCGGCGAACGCGCCTGCGCCACCGGCATCCTCGGCCACCTGCGGACCCAGGACCTGCTGCCGCTGATGCTCGCGTCGGCTGGGCGGCTGGAGAAGTACGGCGCCTGAGCGCCGGGCCAGGGCGACCGACGGTGGAAGGCGGGACGTGGGACGGGCCAGGATCGGCGTGTCGGGCTGGGACTACGACAGCTGGCGTGGCAGTTTCTACCCGGAGGAGCTTCCCAAGCGCGACGAGCTGCGGTACGCCGGCGAGCGGTTCGACCTGCTCGAGATCAACGCGACCTTCTACCGGCTCGCCTCGCCCGATCGCTTCGCCGCGTGGCGGGACGCGGTCCCCTCCGGGACCGTGCTGGCGGTCAAGGGGAGCCGCTTCATCACCCACGACAAGAAGCTCCGCGATGTCCGCACCGCCCTGGCCAACCTCCTCGCCTCGGGCATCCTGGAGCTCGGGAGCGCGCTCGGGCCGATCCTGTGGCAGTTGCCGGAGCAGCGGCACTTCGACGCGGACCGCATCGAGCGTTTCCTCGCCGCGCTGCCGCACGAGACCGACCACGCGGCCGAACTCGCCCGTGGCCACGACGACCGGGTGAGCGACGTCGCCTACGGCCCGGGTGACAACCACCGGATGCGGCACGTGCTGGAGGTCCGCCACCCGAGCTGGCTGTGTCCCGAGATGGTGACGATCGCCCGCCGACACGGGGTCGCTCTCGCCATCTCCGATGCCATCGCCTGGCCGACCACCGAGGAGGTCACGGCCGGGTTCGTCTACGCCCGGCTCCACGGTCCGGGCGCGCTCTACGCGAGCGGCTACAGCGAGGAGCAGTTGCGGTCCTGGGAGGGACGCATCGCGCGCTGGCGGGCCGCCGAGGAACCGGCGGACGCCGAGCGCATCACCGACCGCCAACCCCCGCCGCGCAAGGAGCGCGACGTCTACGTCGCCTTCAACAACGACAAGGACGGACACGCTCCCCGCGACGCGAGCCGTCTGCGCGCCCTGCTCGGTCAGGGCTGAGGGCCTCGCGGCCGCACCCGGGGACCCTGCGCCGAGAACCCGTTCGACCACCCGCTGCCGGACCAGGAGCCAGGCATGAGCACCGACCTCTACGACGTGATCGTCCTCGGTGCCGGGTCGACGGGCACCAACGTCGCCTGGTACGCCCGCCACCACGGCCTCTCCGTCGCTGTGGTGGAGGAGCGGCTCGTCGGCGGTGAGTGCTCGTACTTCGCCTGCATCCCCAGCAAGTCGCTCCTGCACCCGACGGAGGTGGTCGCGGCCGCGCGTCGCGTCCCCGGTGCTGCTGCCGCGGTGTCCGGTGTGCTGGACGCCCGTCAGGTGCTGCGCCGCCGGGACGAGTGGACGCACGAGCTGGACGACCGCGCCCAGGCATCCTGGCTGCAGGAGCTCGGGGTGGACCTGAGGCGCGGCACGGCGCGCCTGGCCGGTGAACGGCGGGTCGAGGTCCGAGACGAGCAGGGCCAGATCCATGAGCTCACCGCGGCCCGTGGCGTGGTCATCGCGACGGGTACACGTCCCGCGCTCCCACCGGTCGATGGCCTCGACCGGACCCGGGTCTGGACCAACCGGGAAGCCACCCAGGCGGACCGGATCCCCGACCGGTTGCTCGTGCTCGGTGGGGGGCCGGTCGGTTGCGAGCTCGCGCAGGGCTTCGCACGGCTCGGGGCTACGGTGACGGTGATCGAGATGGCCGACCGGCTCCTGATGCCCTACGAGCCCGAGGTCGGCACGCTGCTTGAGGAAGCCTTCGAGGCCGAGGGCATCAGCGTGCGGACCGGCACGAGAGCGGCGACGCTCACCCGCGACGGCGAGCACGGTCCGGTCACGGTCACCACCGAGGCCGGCGAGGAACTGGTCGCCGACGAGCTGCTCGTCGCGGCCGGACGGACGCCGAACACCGACCGCTTGGGCCTGGAGACCGTCGGACTCGAGCCGGGCGGCTCGCTCACGGTCGACGACCGCCTCGCGGTCGACGGGGTCGCCGGAGAGTGGCTGTACGCCGCCGGTGACGTCAACGGTCGCGCCCTGCTGACCCACCAGGGCAAGTACCAGGCGAGGATCGTCGGCGACGTCCTCGCCGGCCGCGACGTGACGGCCTGGGCGGACCACACCGCCGTCCCGCAGGTGGTGTTCACCGACCCGCAGGTCGCCGCCGTCGGCGTCACCGAGGCCGCTGCCCGGGAGGCGGGCATGGACGTCCGCACGGTCCGCTCGGACCCGAACGCCGTGGCCGGTGGTGCGCTGCACGGGCACGGGTACGGCGCGGCCACGCTCGTCATCGACCAGCGACGCCGGGTGGTCGTCGGCGCGAGCTTCGTCGGTCCAGGGGTCGGTGAACTGCTCCACGCCGCCACCGTGGCGATCGTCGGCGCGGTCCCGCTGGAGACGCTGTGGCACGCGGTGCCCGCCTTCCCGACCACGAGCGAGGTCTGGCTCCGGCTCCTCGAGGCCGAGCGTGGTGTCAGCTGACCGCACCCGGCACCCCGGCCGCCATCCGAGCGCCCCGCACCGAGCAGTCACGGCCGTTCGGCCGAGAGCGGTCCCGTCCCGTTCCGTACGGTCGAACACGGTCATGGTGCGACCGGCAGAGGGGATGCCATGCCGAGGACAGAGGTAGCGCTCGAGGCCCGGCTGGAGCGGCTCGAGATCATGGACGCCGAAGGCCGGATCGACGAGGACCTGCTACCTGAGCTCGACGGCCAGCTGCTCGTCGATCTGCACCGCGCGATGGTGCTCGGCCGGCGCTTCGATGAGCGGCGGCTGCAGTTGCAGCGCCAGGGCCGGATCGGGACCTTCGCGCCCACGATCGGCCAGGAGGCCGCGCAGCTCGGAGCCATCAGCGCGCTGGAGGCGACCGACTGGTTCGTGCCCTCCTACCGCGAGGCCCCGATGGCGCTGTGGCGGGGGACGACGATGGAAGCGCTCCTGCTCTACGACGCCGGCTACAACGAAGGGGCCGAACCCGCCGAGGACAGCACCGACCTGCCGATCTCCGTCCCGGTGTCCTCCCAGGTGCCGCACGCGACGGGCCTGGCCTACGCCGCGAAGCTGCGCGGGACCGGACAGGTCGTGCTGGTCTCGTTCGGGGACGGAGCGACCTCGGAGGGTGACTTCCACGAGGCCGTGAACGTCGCATCGGTCCACGACGCACCGGTCGTGTTCCTGTGTCAGAACAACCAGTACGCGATCTCCACGCCCACCGGCCAGCAGACCGGAGCGACGACGTTCGTGCAGAAGGCGGTGGCCTACGGCATCCCCGGTCTCCAGGTCGACGGCAACGATCTCTTCGCGGTGTACGCCGCGACCCACGAGGCGATCGAGCGTGCGCGCTCGGGCGGTGGGCCGACGCTGATCGAGGCGGTGACCTACCGCCTGTCCGTGCACACCACGGCGGATGATCCGTCCACCTACCGCGATGAGGCCGAGGAGGAGCGCTGGTGGGAGAAGGACCCGATCGAGCGCCTGCGTCGGTATCTCGTCGACGAGGAACTGCTCACCACCGAGCAGGTGGACGCGGTGGAGGAGGAGGTCGCCGACGCGATCGAGCAGGCGTGGACGCGAGCCTCGGCGCACATGGACGAGCTCAGCGACCCGGCAACGATGTTCGACCATGTCTATGCGGAACGGCCCGCTTACCTCGAGGAGCAGCGCGAGGGGTTCCTGGCGGCGCGCGGGGAGGGCAGCAGCGATGGCTGAACGTACGATGATCGAGGCGCTGAACCTCGCCCTGCACCAGGAGATGGCCGCAGACGACACGGTGCTGGTGCTCGGCGAGGACGTCGCGCAGACGGGCGGGGTGTTCCGCGTCACGGCGGGTCTCAAGGACGAGTTCGGCCCGACGCGCGTCTTCGATGCGCCGCTGGCGGAGTCCGCCATCGTCGGGACGTCCATCGGGCTAGCGGTGGGGGGTTGCCGGCCCGTCTGCGAGCTGCAGTTCTCCGGCTTCGCCTCCTTCGCGATGCATCAGCTCGAGAGCCACGCCGCCCGGCTGCGGTGGCGCTCGCGGGGGCGGTTCGAGGTGCCGATGGTTGCGCGCATGCCCTACGGCGCTGGGGTGAAGGCGCTGGAGCACCACTCGGAGAGCAAGGAGGTCTTCTACGCCCACGTGCCCGGACTGAAGATGGTCGTGCCTTCCGGGCCACGGGTGGCCCGTGGCCTGCTCGTCAGCGCGATCCGGGATCCGGACCCCGTGATCTTCTTCGAACCGAAGGCCATCTACCGGTCGCTCAAGGAGGAGGTGCCGGACGAGGAGGAGACCGTTCCCATCGGCGTCTCGCGCATCGTCCGTGAGGGGGGCGACGTGACCCTCATCGCCTACGGCGCGATGCTGCCTCGGACCGTGCAGGCCGCGGAGCAACTGGCCGAGGACGGCATCGAGGCCGAGGTCGTCGACCTTCTGACCCTCTCGCCCCTCGACGATCGCACCTTCACCGAGTCGGTCCGCCGGACCGGTCGGGCGGTGATCGTCCACGAGGCGCACCGCAGTTTCGGGCCTGCGGGCGAGGTCGCCTTCCGCCTCCTGGAGCGGTCCTTCTGGTGGCTGCAGGCGCCGATCCGTCGTGTGACCGGCTACGACGTGACGGTCCCCTACTTCGCTCGCGAGCAGGCCTACCTCCCGGACGCGGACCGGATCGAGCGCGCGGCACGCGCCGCGCTGCGTGAGGAGTAGCCATGGCACGCGAGGTCACCTTCACCGACCCCGGAGAGGGCATCTTCGAGGCCGAGATCGTCGAGGTGGCGGTGTCCGTGGGGGACCACGTCGACGAGGGAGACACGCTCCTGGTGGTCGAGACGGACAAGGCCACCACCGACCTGCCGTCGCCCTACACCGGCGAGGTCGAGGAGGTGGCGGTCTCCGCGGGCGACGTCGTCGAGGTCGGTGACGTCCTGTTGACCGTCTCGGGTGCGGAGGACGCCGCCGCCGGGGACACCGAGGAGACGAGCGGCGAGGATGAGACCGACGGTGGTGCGCCGGAGAGCGAGACCTCTCGGGAGCAGGAGCCGTCGGATGGCAACGGCGACGGTGGGCGGGCTGCCGCGGTCGGTGAGCTCCCGGAGCAGGAGCCGACGAGCGGTGACGCGGGGCCGTCCTCGTCGACCGCGACCGATCACATCGACGGTGCGGACGACGGCGAGGACCGCGGCGGGGACGAGGACCGGGGCGGACCGGTCCCGGCCTCGCCCGCCACCCGCCGGCGTGCGCGTGAGCTGCAGGTGGACCTGGCGCAGGTGGAGGCGACCGGTGAGGATGGGCGGGTGACCCGCTCCGACATCGAGGCCGCCGCTGAGGACCGATCCGAACCGGCACCCGAAGACGACGAGCACGAGCGGTGGGGTCCGGTCGAGCGTGTCCGGCTGCGCGGGGTGCGGCGGACCACCGCGCGTCGGGTCGCGGCGTCGTGGCAGCAGATCCCGCACGTCACCCACCACGATGTCCTGGACGTGACCGCTCTGGAGCGGTGGCGGCGGGAGCAGGCCCCTCGCGTCGAGGAGGCCGGTGGCGAGCTGACCTTGCTGGTGCTGGTGATGAAGGCCGTGGCGGGCGTGCTCGCACGCCACCCACGTCTGAACGCGAGCCTCGACCTCGATGCCGAGGAGGTCGTGCTCAAGCGCCACTACCACCTCGCGATCGCGGTGGACAGCGAGGACGGTCTGCTCGTCCCGGTGGTGCGCGACGTCGACCACACGCCCCTGCTCGACCTCGCTGTCCGGTTCAGCGACCTGGTCGCCCGCACGCGTGCCCGTGACCTCGACCGCGAGGAGTTGGGGGGCGGCACCTTCACCATCACCAACATCGGACCGCTCGGAGGCACCGGCTTCACCCCGTTGATCCAACCCCCCCAGGTCGCGATCCTCGGGATGGGCCGCGCCCGCCTCGAACAGGTAGTGACCGGCGACCTCGACGCGCACCGGACCGAGGTCCAGCTACGACTGCCGATCTCCCTGGCCTACGACCACCGGGTCGTCGATGGGGCGGACGCCGCCCGCTTCGTCGCCGACCTCGCTACCGCGCTCGCTGACCCGAACGCCCTGCTCCTGACCACCTAGGAGGCACCGCGACCCGCCTCCCTGGTGTTGCCAGTATCTACGACACTCGGCTAGGTTCCTGGCGGGCCGGTCGCAGTTCCCTGGACCGCGGGCGCGCGCGTGGGTGGATGGAGGAGCCGAGGTGCTGGGCGAGCGGGTCCGCAGCCTGCGTCTCGGCCGCGGGTTGACCCAGGTCCAGCTGGCCGAGCTCGCCGGTGTCAGTCGCCAGCTGGTCGGTGCTGTCGAGGCCGATCGTCACCTGCCCCGCGTCGACGCGGCGGTCCGCCTCGCGGCGGCTCTCGGGACCTCGGTGGAGGAGCTGCTCGCCCCGGACACCCGCGACGTGGTCGGGGTGCTGGAGTCCCCCGCCGAGGGGTCGCTCGTGCGCGTCGCCAGGGTCGGTGATCAGCTCGTCTGCGTCCCCGCTGCGGGGTCGGGGGAGGGCTGGGCCGCCGCCGACGCCCAGGTCCGCGGCGGGGCTGCGCAGCTGTTCGACGTGGAGCGCCCGGCCGCCGTGGTCGCCGGCTGCGACCCGATCCTCGGGCTCGCCTCCCGGCTGCTCGAGTCGACCGTCGGCCTGCGGGTCGTCGCAGCATCGACCTCCAGCGCCGCCGCTGTGGCTGCGCTCGCGTCCGGTCGCAGCCACGCCGTCGGCGTGCACGGCCCGGCGGGTCGCTTGCCGACCCCGCCCGTGCCGGTGCGGCGGTGGCACCTGGCGCGGTGGCGGGTCGGGCTCGCCGCCCCGTCTGGCCTGCCGGCCGGCTGGGAGGCGGCCGCGCTCGCCGGTGAGCTGCCGGTCGTGC
>JBKHDS010000011.1:0-17343 GCA_046541215.1 Nitriliruptoraceae bacterium | reverse complement strand
AGGAATACCTGTCGGTGGCCTTCAAGATCCCCTTCGTGACCCGGCTGATCGCGCCGGTCGCGGACCTGCTCGGATCGGTGGTGCTGCGCTGGGAGCTCGAGGGCGGGTTCACCGGCAGCTTCGCCCCACTCACCCACCCCGGCACGTTGCTGCTGCTCGCACTGCTGCTCGGTGGGTGGCTGCAGGGCGTCAGCCGTGCCCAGCTGACGGGTGCGATCGCCACCACCCTGCGACAGCTCGCTCCGGTCACCGTCGCGCTGGTCGCCATGCTCCTGCTCGCCCGGCTGATGGTCAACTCCGGCATGACCGACGCGCTGGCCCAGGCGGCGGCAGGGTCGACCGCATCGGTCTGGCCGCTGCTGGCACCGCTGGTCGGGGTGCTCGGCACCTTCGTCACCGGATCCGGTACCGCCTCCAACGTGCTGTTCACCGACCTGCAGCTCGCGACCGCGACGGAGCTCGGCTACGACCCGCTGCCGCTGCTCGGGGCCCAGAACTTCGGCGCCTCGGTCGGCAACCAGATCGCGCCGCACAACATCGTCGCCGGTGGTGCCACCGTCGGCCTGACCGGCGGTGAGGCGGACGTGATGCGACGCACGATCGGCAACGCGCTCGTCTACGCCCTGCTCGGCGGCGCGCTCGCGCTCGTGCTCGTGGGCTGAGCACGCTCGTGCGGCGCACCGATACACCGGTGCCGGGGGCTGGCAGGGGGACCTGCCGCCCGACCGGCGCCGCTACCCGGCCCGTCCCGCGACACCCTCCCCGCGGGCGATCGCCTGCGTGAGCAGCTGGGCGTGGACCGCGTCCACCTGCGCGTGCAGCGAGGCGACATCGCCGTTGTTGTCGAGCCGGTGGGTCGCCGCGGCCCGTCGCGTGGCGTCGTCGGCCTGGACGGCGATGCGGGCACGGACGTCGTGCTCGGGGAGCCGGCGCCCCTCCACGAGCCGGCGCACACGCTCCTCGAGCGCCACCTCGACGACCACCACCGCGTCGAAGCGGCCCGCCTGTCCGGTCTCGATCAGCAGCGGGTGGTCGACGACGATGAGGTGGGGCGCGGGGTCGGTGCGGTCCTGCAGCAGCTCCTGGACGCGCTCGGCGATCCGGGCCGCGACGCGTGGGTGCGTGATGCGGTCGAGGTCGTGCCGCGCGTCGTCGTCCACGAAGACCCTGGCGGCGAGCGCGGGGCGGTCGAGCCGGCCGTCCGGGCCGAGCACACCGGGTCCGAAGCGCTGCACGATCTCCTCCAGCGCCGCCTGGCCGGGCTCGACGACCTCACGCGCGACGCCATCGACGTCGAGGACGTCGCAGCCGAGCTCGCCGAAGCGCTGCGCGGCGGTGGACTTCCCCGAGCCGATGCCGCCCGTCAGGCCGATCAGGAACATGGATCCTCCCGGAACGGGAGCGCCCCGGTGAGCACCGGGGCGCTGCCGGGTGGTGCGAGGGCAGGCTAGGCCTGCTCGTCCTCGTCCGACTCGGCTTCCTGGGTGTCCTCGGCGACCGCGGGCTCCTCGGGCAGCTCCGCCTCGGCCAGCGCGATCTCCTCCGGGGTCATCGCGCTCTCCTCGCGGCCGAACCCGGCCTGAGCGAAGGCCGCGGCCAGCGTGCCTCCACCCGCACCGGAGTCGTCCCCGGAGGAGTAGGCGGTCTCCACCGCCGGACCCTCGTCGTAGCGGTCCTCGGTCGCCGCAGCGGTCGGCGCCTGCGCCTGCTTGAGCGACAGCGAGATACGCCGGCGCACCGTGTCGATGTCGATGACCTTGACCTCGATCTTGTCGCCGACGTTGACCACCGCCTCCGGGACCTCGACGTGGCGCTCGGCCAGCTCGGAGATGTGCACCAGGCCCTCGATGCCGTCGGCGACCTTCACGAAGGACCCGAAGGGCACGAGCTTGGTGACCTCACCCTCGACGAGCTCACCGACGGCGTGCTCGCGGGCGAACTTCTGCCACGGGTCCTCCTGGGTCGCCTTCAGCGAGAGCGACACGCGCTCGCGGTCGAGGTCGACGTCGAGCACCTCGACCTCGACCTCGTCGCCGACCTCGACGACCTCGGAGGGGTGGTCGATGTGCTTCCAGGACAGCTCGGAGACGTGCACGAGGCCGTCGACGCCACCGAGGTCCACGAAGGCGCCGAAGTTGACGATCGAGGAGACGACCCCGGCGCGGACCTCACCCTTCTGCAGCGAGGTGAGGAAGTCGTTGCGGAACTCCGACTGGGTCTCCTCGAGGAACTTCCGGCGGGACAGGACCACGTTGTTGCGGTTCTTGTCCAGCTCGATGATCTTGCACTCGAGCGTCTCACCGACGTAGGGCTGCAGATCCCGGACGCGTCGCATCTCGACCAGCGAGGCGGGCAGGAACCCGCGCAGCCCGATGTCGAGGATGAGCCCGCCCTTGACGACCTCGATGACCGAGCCCTGCACGGTCTTGTCCTGGGTGTAGATCTGCTCGATCGTGCCCCAGGCCCGCTCGTACTGGGCGCGCTTCTTGGACAGGACGAGGCGGCCCTCCTCGTCCTCCTTCTTCATGACCAGGGCCTCGACGACGTCACCGACCGCCACGATCTCGTTCGGGTCGACGTCGAGCTTGATGGACAGCTCGCGGGCGGGGATGACGCCCTCGGACTTCCAGCCGATGTCCAGCAGGACCTCGTCGGGGTCGACCTTGACGACCACCCCCTCGATGATCTTGCCGTCCTCCATGGCGGTGACGGTGCCCTCGAGGGCGGCTTCGAACTCCTCGTCGCTGAGGTCGTGATCGACGATGCTCTCGCCCGTGGAGGTCATGGACCCTCCGGGGTCCTGGGCGAGCACGACCGGTTCGTTGGCCTCGGGGGCCGGCGCGGTCGCAGGGGTCTGGTCGGGGGTCGGGGTCTGGGACATCGGGGTCGGGTCTCTTCGGTCAGGGATCGGTGGACAGGGTGCGACCGACGCGCCGAGGCGGCAGGGTCCGCGCCGCGCGTGCACGGCGGCGGGAGGAGCCCGCCAGCCGACCGCCTCACCCGGTCCGTCGCCGGAACGCGGGCAGGCAGCAGCGGCCCGTCAGGGGCGCCGGTGCCCGGTAGGGTCGCAGCACCCCGCCGCGGTGTCAACGTGGGCGCGTGCGTCCGAGCGGCCGCGGGGGCCTTCAGGGAGCGGCATGGACGTGCAGCAGGAGCCCAAGGTGCCGGCATCGGCCGCCGGCGGTCTCCGCCACTACCCCGATGGACGCGCCCGGTGCGGCTGGTGCGGGCAGGACCCGGACCTCCTCGCCTACCACGACCAGGAGTGGGGTCGGCCGGTACGCGCCGAGCAGGCGCTGTTCGAGAAGCTGTGCCTGGAGGCGTTCCAGTCCGGGCTGTCGTGGCTGACGATCCTGCGCAAGCGCCCGGCCTTCCGGCGCGGCTTCGCAGGGTTCGACCCCGAACACCTCGCCCGTTTCGGACCGGCGGAGGTCGAACGCCTCCTCGCCGACCCGGCGATCGTGCGCAACCGGGCGAAGATCGAGGCGACCATCACGAACGCTCAGGCCCTGTGCCGTCTCCACGACCGCGGCGAGGACCTCACCTCGCTGGTCTGGGCGCACGCGCCACCACCGGCGCCGAGGCCGCGCAGCCTGGACGAGGTCCCGGCACATACGGCCGCCTCCGAGGTCCTGGCCACCGCGCTGCGACGGGAAGGCTTCCGGTTCGTCGGACCCACCACGGCGTACGCGTTCCTGCAGGCCATGGGCCTCGTGGACGACCACCTCGAGGGGTGCTGGGTCCCTCCGGAGGCGACCGGCCCGACGGGCTGGGCCGGCTGGGCGCCGGAGTAGGGCCGGAGGGCCGTTGGCCGCGTGCCGCGCGATGTCCTACGGTCGTCCCCGCACCTGGTGACGCACCGCGATCGGACCCACACCGCCGGTCGACGGCCGTCCACCGGGTCCGAGAACGGATGGTGCAGATGACGGCTCCTGGGCTCGCGGGTCCCTCTCGACCCTCCCCGGTGCGTCCCGCCCGATCCGTTGCCGCCTCTGACCGATCGTGGCGCTGGCCCACCCCGGTCACGGACCGCCCCACGCGTCCTGCCCCGGCGCGGCGGTCCCCCGAGCCTCCCCTGGAGGGGGCTCTGCCAGCATGGCCGTACGTCCCTGCGAGGAAGGAACGACAGTGGTGATCGAGGACGAGTTGCTCGCGCGCGCCGACGAGATCGCGGCGCGGGAGCACCAAGGTCAGGTCGACAAGGCCGGGGACCCCTACATCGACCTGCTCCGCCGCATCGCCCGCCGCGTCGCCGACGCCGGCGGTTCCGTCGAGCAGCAGGCCGCTGCCCTGCTCCACGACGTCCTGGACGACTCCGCAACGACCCTCGACGACCTGCGAGCGCAGGGCATGCCCGAGCAGGTCGTGGAGCTCGTCGCCGCCCTGACCAAGGTCGAGGGTGAGCACTACGACGACGCCGTACGCCGCGCGGCCGCCCACCCCGAGGCGCGCCTGGTCAAGCGGTGCGACCTCGCTGAGAAGTCCGACCCGGACCGGCTCGCACGCCTGAGCGGCCCGACGCGTCACCACCTCGAGGAGAAGTACGACCGGGCCTTCCGGGTGCTCGACGAGGCCGAGACCGCCACGGTCTGACCCGCCTGCCTGAAGCGTCGACCGCGCGGCGCGCAGCGTGCGCAGCGTGAGGCCGCGACCCCGCGCCTCGCGGTCGACGGTGGCAGGGGTGGACTGCGCTAGCGTCGCGGGTCGACGCATACCTGCCGGAGGTCACCGTGTCCCGTGGTCGACGTCGACTGCGCCCGCGGCGGTCGCTGACCCCCGAGCCGCAGCCGGACGGGCTGCCCAAGGCCGGCCTGTTCGCCGAGCCGCTCCGGGTGACGATGCTCGAGGCGCTCGAACCGGAGCTCGTGGAGGACGGCCAGCGGCGCGTCACCTTCCGCGTCGAGGTCAAGGACGCCGAGGGCAAGCGGTGCTCGGACCTCGCGATCGACGCCCGGGTCACCGGTCCCGAGCGCAGCGCCACGGTGCAGGTCGTGACCGACCTGTTCGGGCGAGCCCGGGTGCGGATGACCGGTCCTCCGGGATCCTACGAGCTCGAGCTCCTCGAGGTCGCGGCGAAGGCGTTGCGGTGGGACGCCGCTGCCGGGCCACGGCGAGCGCGTCTTGACGTCCGCTGAACGCACGGGCTTGCTGCTGCAACGCGCACCCACGCCACGCCCGGTCCGATGACGGACGAACGTCCGGGGCTCGCGCGCCTGAGGGCACGGCACCTTCGTGGCATCCGCCCTCCGGAACGGTGCCCCATGCCCCGCGCCTCGCACGCCACCACCGCGACGCTGCTCGTCGCGCTCCTCGCGCCGGCGGGTGCTGCCGCGCAGCCCGATCCCCCGGTCCCTTCGGCCGAGGAGTTCCGCCCAGGCGCGCCCAGCGTCGCCCCCGAGCCGCCCACCGCGACGCGGTCCTGCTCGGACGAGCTGCTCGCGGTCCGTCAGCGGATCGACGCCTTCGAGGAGGACGGTCCGGGGTTGAACGCGCTCGTCTCCGAGCCGTCCGAGGTGCTCGAGCCCGGGGAGGCGGCCACCGCGCCGAGCGGTTCACCCCTGGCCTGCGTGCCCGTGGCGATCAAGGACAACGTCGCGGTGCGGGGGGTCGCGACCACGGCTGGATCCCACCTGCTCGAGGATGCCGTCGCCGAGGAGGACGCGACCCTCGTGCAGCGTCTGCGCGACGCCGGCGCCCTCGTCGTCGCCACCACGAACATGGACGACTTCGCCCACGGAGGGGCGGGCGGCCGCTCGTCGGTGGCCGGGCAGACCCGGAACCCCTATGACCTGGACCAGCCCCCCGGATCCAGCTCCGCTGGATCGGCCGTGGCCGTCGCCGCCGGCTACGCCGCCGCGGCGATCGGAACGGACACGGGCGGCTCGGTCCGACTGCCGGCGGCGGCCAACCGGCTCGTGGGCGTCAAGCCCACCCTCGATCGCGTCCCGCTCGACGGCGTCGTGCCCTTCGCCGCGTCCTTCGACGTCGCTGGCCCGCTCACCCGGACCGTGTGGGACGCGGCCGTCGTCCTCGACGTCATCGCCGACACGGGAACGACCCACCGCGACGCCGTCCGGTCCGGGGAGCTGTCCGAGGTGCGTATCGGCGTCCCCGCGGGCTCGCTCGACACCGACCCGGGACGACGGATGCGCGCCGATCTGGAAGCCGCCGGAGCGAGGATCGTGGACCTCCCGGCGTTCGACCCCGGCCTGCTCGCGACGCTCCAGGACGCCTACCGGCTCATCTCCGGCACGGAGTTCGCCGACGGCCTTTCGGACCACCTGGCGACGCTCCCGGATGGCACCGCCGCCACCTCCTTCGACGCGGTCGTGCAGGATGCCCAACGTCCGAACAGCCCGGTGGCATCGGTGGTGGCCTCGCGGTTCGCATCGGCGGCCGCCCGCCCCGGACCCGACGCCCCCGCCTACCAGGACGCACAGCAGGAGGCACCGGCCGCTGCACGCGCCGCGATCGACGAGCTGCTCGAAGCCCACGACGTCGCCGCGATCGCGCACGACGGCGAGCCGCTGCTCGCGTCCGTGTCGGGGTACCCCGAGGTGGTCGTGCCAGCGGGCGGGACAGCACCGGAGGGTGCCGCCCTGCACCTGCTGGGCGCGAGCGGCGCCGACGCCCCCTTGCTCGGGTACGCCGCGGCCTACGAGCGCGTCCGTCCCGACGTCATCCCCCCGTCACTGACGCCCTTCGACGGCACCGGTCCCGAGGGCATCCGCGAGCCGGGGACGGCAGCGACCCGGTGACCGGCTCCGCCCGGATGGTCGTGCTCGCCCCCGTCAGTGCTTCTGGGCCTCGAACCAGGTCCGGCCCGCGGCGGTATCGACCTCCAGCGGTACGGCGAGCTCCGCGACCGAGCTGAGCGCCTTCTCGACCAGGGAGCGCGCGTCGGCCAGGTCGACGTCGGCGACCTCGAGGATGACCTCGTCGTGGACCTGCAGGAGCAGCTGGGCGCGCAGCGACGACCGGTCCAGCGCGGCCGAGACCTCGATCATCGCGAGCTTGATGATGTCGGCGGCGGTGCCCTGGATGGGCGCGTTCAGCGCCATGCGCTCGGCCATCTGCCGGCGGTTGCGGTCGCCGGAGCGCAGGTCCGGGAGGTAGCGACGACGTCCGAACAGCGTCGTCGTGTACCCCTCGCGCCGCGCGTCTTCGACGGCGCCGTCGAGGAAGCTGCGCACGCCGGGGAAGCGGGCGAAGTAGGCGTCCACGATCCCCTGCGCCTCGTCGGGGGCGATCCCGAGCTGCTGGGCGAGCCCGAAGGCGGTCAGTCCGTAGGCGAGGCCGTAGTTCACGGCCTTGGCCCGGTCCCGGAGCGCCCCGTCCACCGCGGCGAGCGGCACGTCGAAGACCCTCGCAGCGGTCGTGGCGTGGATGTCCTCTCCGGAGCCGAACGCGTCCAGCAGTCCGTCATCCTTGGACAGGTGGGCCAGGATGCGCAGCTCGATCTGGGAGTAGTCCGCGACGAGCAGGTGGTCGTAGCCCTCACCAGGCACGAAGGCCCGGCGGATCTCCCGACCCTCAGCGCGCCGGACCGGGATGTTCTGCAGGTTGGGCTGGGAGGAGGAGAGCCGTCCGGTGGCCGCGATCGTCTGGGACAGGGTCGTGTGGATGCGCCCGGAGCGCCCGTCGATCAACGGCGGGAGCGCGTCCACGTAGGTGCTGAGCAGCTTGGAGACCTCGCGCCACTCGAGGATCGCCGGGATGATCGGGTGGGCGTCGGCCAGCGCCGCGAGCGCCTGGGCGTCCGTGGAGTACCCGGTCTTGATCCGGCGGGTGCGCGGCAGGCCCAGCTCCTCGAACAGCACCTGCTGGAGCTGCGGGCCGGAGCCGACGTTGAAGCTCCGCCCCGCGTGGTCCTGGACCTCCCGTTCCAGCAGGGTCGCGCGGGCGGCGAGCCGTTCGCTCAGTTCGGCCAGGACCTGGCGGTCCACGGCGATGCCGGTGCGCTCCATGCGGGCCAGCACCGGCGCGAGCGGGAGTTCGATGCGCTCCAGAAGGCCGCGCTGCTCGCGACGGTCGAGCTCCGCTCCGAATCGCTCGGCGAGCTCCCACGCCGCGGCGGCCTTCAGGCCGAGCTCCTGCATCGGCTCCTCCTCGGTGACCGCGAGGCTGAGCTGATCACCGACGCCGGCGGAACCGTCGGCAGCCTCCAACGATCGGCCGAGCTCGTCGCGCGCCAGACGGTCCAGGGCGAAGCTGCGCTGCTCCGGTGTGAGCAGGTAGCCCGCCAGTTCCGTATCGAGCGCGACCGCGACGAGCGTCCAGCCGCGGGAGGCCGCAGCGTGGTCGAGGGTCTTCAGGTCGTGGGTCACGACGGGTCGCGCCGGGTCAGCGAGGAGTCCCTCGAGCGCCTCGTGGTCCTCCTCGCTGAGGCGGGCGAGGTCGGCGCTGACAGGTGACCGCGCCCCGTCGGCCAGGGCGACCGCGTGCCAGCGGACCTGCGGCGGCCTCCCGAGCGTCATCGCGAGCACCGCCACCGGGCTCGCCGCAGCATCCAGCCAGGCCCCGAGCCCCCCGCGCTCCAGCCGCTGCGGTGCCACCACCGGCGCGGGATCGCGCGCCGCGCTGACACCCACCAGCTGGTCGGGGAGGCGCTCGTACAGCGCCCGGAACTCCAGCGTCCCGAACAGCTCCCGGACCGCCGCGAGATCGGGGTCGGGGGCGGCCACCTCGGTCGGGTCGAGGTCGAGCTCGACGTCCCGCCGCAGCCGCATGATGCGACGGTTGGTGAGCACCTGGTCGCGGTGCTCGGCGAGCATGGTCGGGACCTTGGTGCCGGGGACGTCACCGAGGTGGTCGTAGAGCGTGTCGAGGTCACCGAAGCGGGTGAGGAGCTTGGCCGCCGTCTTGTCGCCGACGCCGGGGACCCCCGGCAGGTTGTCGGAGGTGTCGCCGCGCAGCGCCGCGAGCTCCACGTAGCGCTCGGGTGGGACGCCGTAGCGCTCCTCGACCGCAGCCGGCGTCATCTCGGCGAGCTCGGTGATGCCCCGCAGGGTGTAGAGCACGGTGAGCCGCTCCCCGGGCAGCTGCATCGCGTCGCGGTCACCGGTGACCACGTAGGCGTGCGCCCCGGCAGCCACGAGCCGGGTCGCGAGGGTGGCCAGCACGTCGTCCGCCTCCACCCCGGCCACCTCGATGACGGGCACCCCCAGCGCCGCGAGCACCTCCTTGATGAGGCTGACCTGGGGTCGGAACTCCTCGGGCGGCTCGGCGCGGTTGGCCTTGTAGGCCGGGAACGCTGCGGTGCGTTCCTCGTCGCGCCCCCGATCGAAGGCGACGATGACCGCGTCGGGCTGCCGGTCCTCGAGCAGCTTGACCAGCATGGAGGTGAAGCCGTACACGGCGTTGGTCAGCTGGCCGGTGGCGGTGCGCAGCGTGTCCGGCAGGGCGTGGAAGGCGCGGTACGCCAGGGAGTGGCCGTCCAGGAGCAGGACGGTGCGCGGTGCGGACACGGGGAACTCCTGAGGTCACGCGGGCGTTGGCAGCCTAGGGTCCCGCGACCCGCCCAGTCCTCCCTGCCATCCGACGTCCCCTCGAGGTCCCTTCGTGTCCACCTCTCCCGTGTCCAGCTCCCCCAACGTCATCGACGTCGACGCCGCCAGCTTCGAGCAGGCCGTGCTCGCAGCCTCCCACGAACGACCGGTGGTCGTGGACTTCTGGGCCGCGTGGTGCGGTCCCTGCCGACAGCTGACGCCGATGCTGGAGCGCCAGATCGAGGCAGCCGGCGGACGCATCCTGCTCGCCAAGGTCGATGTGGACGCGAACCAGAGCCTGGCGCAGCGCTACCGCGTCCAGGGCATCCCGCAGGTGGTCGGGTTCCGCGACGGCGTCGCGATCGCCCAGTTCACCGGCGTCCAGCCCGAGCCCCGCATCGCGGCCTTCCTCGAGGACCTCCTGCCGACCGAAGCGGACCAGGCGGTGGCGCGAGCCCGGGCGCTGGCCGGTGCGGCTGCGGTCGCGGAGCTCGAGCGGGCCCTCGAGCTCGACCCGAGCCACCGCGAGGCCGCGATCGGCCTGGCCGAGCACCTGCAGACCAGCGACCCGGATCGGGCGATGGCGCTGCTGACCCCGTTGCGGCCCGACCCGAAGGCCGAGGCCATCGCGACCCGGATCGAGCTCGCGCGTGAGGGGGGCGACATCGAGCACCTGCGCGCCCAGGTCGCCAGCGGCGACGGGGACGGTGCGACGCTGCTGACGCTCGGCCGGGCGCTCGCGGCGCAGGAGGACTACGACGAGGCGTTGGAGCACCTGCTGACGGCGGTCTCCCTGGGAGGCGAGACCCGGGAGCCCGCCCGCGAGCAGCTGGTGCGGCTGTTCGGCCTGCTCGGCGACGACGACCCGCGGGTGCGGTCCGCCCGTCCCCGGTTGGCACGCGCGCTGTTCTGAGCGCGGACGTGATCGGCTGGCCCGCACGCTGTTCTAAGCGCAGACGTGATCGGCTGGCCCACGCGCTTGTCTGAGCGCGGACCTCGTCGGCCGGGCCGCGCGTCTCGCGACGGGTTCGTTCTGCGCCGCTCTCGAGGTGACCGGACGATCACCTCGATGAAACACCGGCGCAACGCGGGCTGCGTACCGTCGTCTACGTCATCCGCCAGTGACACCGACGGGGTCTCCAGGTCCCGTCACCGGATCCCGGGCGGGCTTCCACTCTCTCCCTCTCCCGCCGGTCGTCCCGCCCGGGATCCCTCCCTCACCACCCGAGAGGGGTACGCGGACGAGCCGGTATCACGGTTCGAAGCGCTCGATCACCTGCTCGGCCACCTGCCGCATCGTGAGGCGACGCTCCATCGCCTGCCGCTGGATGAACCGGAAGGCGTCGGACTCGCTCAGTTGCTCGCGCTCCTGCAGCAGCCCCTTGGCCCGCTCCACGAGCTTGCGGGCCTCAAGCCGTCCCTGCAGGTCGTCGACCTCGCGCTCGAGCCCCGACAGGTCCCGGAAGCGTCCCGCGGCGATCTCCACCGCAGGGAGCAGGTCGTGCTTCTGGAAGGGCTTGACGAGGTAGGCCATGGCACCCGCCCGACGGGCCTGCTCGACCAGGTCTCGCTGGCTGAAGGCGGTCAGCATCAGGATCGCCGCCAGGCGCTCCTTCGCGATCTCCTCGGCGGCCTGGATCCCGTCCATGACTGGCATCTTCACGTCCAGGATGACCAGATCGGGCCGTAGCTCGCGGGTCAGCCGCACGGCCGAGGCGCCGTCCGCTACCTCGGCGACGACCTCGAAGCCCTCCTCCTGGAGCATCTCCTTCAGGTCGAGGCGGATGAGTGCCTCGTCCTCGGCGATCAGCACGCGCGTCGGCGTGCCGCGCTCGTCGGCGCCAGCGGCCCGGGGTGCGTCGGCGTCGCTCACGAAGGGCTCCTGTCGTGGTCGGTCAGCTCCTGCAGCCGGTCGAGGAGCCGATCCTGCTCGGCGAGCAGATCTGCGATCTCCTGACGGGTCGCGTCGAGCAAGCGTCGGTGTCGGTCGAGGTCGGAGGTGGCGGCCCGGGCGTCCCGTTCGGCCGGTTCGTTGCCCGCGACCGCCGCCTCGGTGGTCGCGTCGTCCGCCACACCGCGCAGGTGGTCGACCTGCGCGGCGAGGACCCGCTCCGAGGCCCGGGCCCGCTCCAGCGAGGAGCGCAACCGTTCCAGCCGGCGGCGGGTGCGTGCGATCTGCCTGGACTGCGCCGTGCGGGTCCCTTCGGTCGGGTCGGTCCGTTCGGTCCCCTCGGTCGGGAACCGCAGCGTGGCGGGTCAACGCTAGCTGCGACGCCCGACGCGGGCCAACGCCCCTGGGCACCGTGGTACCCCCGGTGGGACTCGAACCCACAAGCCCGCAAGGGCAGACGATTTTGAGTCGTCCCTGTATGCCAGTTCCAGCACGGGGGCGGGGCTGCCGGGTCGGTCCTGTGCTCGCCGTGCAGCCGGCTCGCAGCCTAGCGCTCCACCACGGGCTGGCTCCGCCGACGGCAGCCACCGCCGGGACTTCGGCTCGCCAAGGCTCTCAGCACCCGTTATCGTTGCCTTTCGTACGCGAGCGCGCCACAGCTCGTGGGTCGGCCTGCACCTTGGCCAGCAACGATCCGGTAGGGCAGCCGGGACCCTTCCACCACTGGCGCGCGCGAGCCCCTGAGCCGACGCCGAGTGCATCGTGGAGGTCCTGACCTGTGGCGTTCTTCACGGACTACCTCGCCGACCCCCGCACGCGTAGCGACCTGCTCCAGCAGACCCTGGAGCACATCGCGTTGACGGCGATCCCGGTGCTGATCGCCGTGGTCATCGGGCTCGCGCTGGGGATCCTGGCCCAGCGCTCGCCGCGCTTCCGTTCCCCCATCCTGGGGATGGTCTCGACGTTCCTGACCATCCCCTCCCTGGCGCTGTTCGCGATGCTGATCCCCCTGGTCGGGATCGGCGCGAGCGCCCCGATCATCGCGCTGACGCTGTACGCGCTGCTGCCGATCGTCCGCAACACCCTCTCAGGCCTGGTCTCGGTGGACGCGGCGATCGTGGAGTCCGCCAAAGGCATGGGCATGAGCTCCACGATGCGCCTCGTCAAGATCGAGCTGCCCATCGCCTGGCCGGTGATCCTGGCCGGCATGCGGGTCGCGACCCTGCTGACCGTCGGCATCGCCGCGATCGCGGCGCTGGTCGGTGGTCCCGGGCTCGGGCAGGAGATCTTCTCCGGCATCCGGCGCATCCCCGCCACCGGCTCGCTCGAGTCCCTCCTCGGCGGGACCATCCTCATCGTCGTGCTCGCCGTGCTCTTCGACCTGCTGTACCTGGCCATCGGACGACTCACCATCCCGCGAGGTATCCGTGACTGACGTGATCGACTCCACCCCGCAGGACGCCGCCCAGGACGTGGGCGACCGGCCGATCATGATCGAGCTGCAGGAGCTGACCAAGCGGTTCCCCGGCTCGGAGACCCCCGCGGTCGACCGGCTCAGCCTCGAGATCCCCGAGGGCGAGATCGTCGTGTTCGTCGGCCCGTCCGGGTGCGGCAAGACGACCAGCTTGAAGATGATCAACCGCATCATCGAACCGACCTCGGGTCACATCATCATCGATGGTGAGGACGTCACCACGATCGACCCGAACCAGCTGCGGCGGCGGATCGGGTACGTGATCCAGCAGATCGGGCTGTTCCCCCACATCCGCATCGGCGACAACGTCGCGACCGTGCCCAACCTCCTCGGCTGGGACAAGCAGCGCACGCAGGCGCGCGTGGACGAGCTGCTCGACGTCGTCGGCCTGCCGCCGGAGCAGTACCGCGAGCGCTACCCCAAGGAGCTGTCGGGTGGCCAGCGTCAGCGCGTCGGGGTGGCCCGGGCGCTCGCGGCCGACCCGCCGGTGCTGCTGATGGACGAGCCCTTCGGCGCCATCGACCCGATCACCCGCACCCGGCTCCAGAACGAGTTCCTGCGCCTGCAGCAGGAGCTACAGAAGACGATCTGCTTCGTCACCCACGACATCGACGAGGCGATCAAGATGGGTGACCGGATCGC
This sequence comes from Nitriliruptoraceae bacterium, assembly GCA_046541215.1. Lineage (GTDB taxonomy): Bacteria > Actinomycetota > Nitriliruptoria > Nitriliruptorales > Nitriliruptoraceae > T1Sed10-7. Next base: position 3,848 of record JBKHDS010000011.1, on the reverse strand, counting down.
GATCCTGCAGGAGGGCTCCCACGTCGCGCAGTTCGCGACCCCGGAGGAGATCCTCACCAATCCCGCCAACGAGTTCGTCGAGGACTTCGTCGGCACGGGCGCGACGCTCAAGCGCCTCAAGCTCACCCGGGTCAGGGAGATCGAGAGCACCGACGTGCTCACCGGCCGCCTCGACGAGGACCGGGCGGTCCTGCGCCAGCGCTTCGAGGAGTCCGACTGGACCTCGATGTTGCTGCTGGACGAGGAGAACTACCCGCAGCGCTGGCTCAACGGTCGCGACCTGCGCTCCAGCCGGCCCCTCACCGAGGTCGGCATCCGCGCCCGGGCCTTCGTCCAGCCGCAGGAGACGCTGGCCGAGGCCCTCGAAGCGATGCTGCTCGGTGCCGCGGGCATGGCGATCGTCACCGACAACCGGGGTCGGTTCGACGGGGTCCTCAACATCGAGGACATCATCACCGCGATCCAGGCGATGCAGGACCAGTCGGTGGAGTACTACCGGACCGCCAAGCTCGTCGACCCGGCCCTCGAGGGGATGGCCTGATGGCGGCCCAGCTCACCCCGCCGGACATGACCGACGTGCAGCGGCGCGAGGTCGCGCGCGCCGAGGACGCCGCCGCGGGCCGGCGGGGGCGCCGGGCGAAGGTGGTCCACTACCTCGGCATGCCGATCTTCCTGACCATCGTGCTCATCGGCCTGTACCTGTGGGTCGGCGGCCAGGAGCTGGACTCGATCGAGACCCGGACGCTCACGGCCGAGAACCTGCTGCAGCAGACGATCCAGCACCTGCGCCTGACCATCTTCTCCACCATCGCGGTGCTGCTGCTCGCCGTGCCCCTCGGCATCGTCGCGACGCGGCCGCGACTGCGGCGCTTCACGCCCTTCATCATCGGGCTCGGCAACGCCGGGCAGGCGATCCCCTCGCTCGGGATGCTCGCGCTACTGTTCTACCTGTTCCGGACCTCGGAGTCGCTGCCCAGCACCGGCACGTTCCCGGTCGTGGTTGCGCTGACCGCCTACTCCTTCCTCCCCATCCTGCGCAACACGATGGTGGGGCTCGACCAGGTCGATCGGTTCGTGCTCGAGGCGGGCAAGGGCATGGGCATGTCGGACCGCCTCGTGCTACGGCGCATCGAGCTCCCGCTCGCCGTCCCCGTCATCCTGGCCGGGGTGCGGACCGCGCTCGTGCTCAACGTCGGCACGGCCGCACTCGCGTTCCTGTTCGGCGCCGGTGGGCTCGGCGAGACGATCTTCTCCGGCTTCCAGCTCCAGCGCACACCGGTGCTGCTCACCGGCGCCGTGCTCGTGGCCGTGCTCGCGCTCCTGGTCGACTACCTCGCCGGGATCGTCGAGGAGCAGCTCACCCCGAAGGGGTTGTGAGCGGCTCGCCCCGGTTCTGTGCGCGCTCTGCGCCCGCAGGCCTGACGGCCATCCGCCGAGGATGTGCGTCCGCGGCGGGAACTCCTACCCTGGTCGTTGACGCGCGGATGGTCGGGCGACCACGACGTGGGCTCTGGACCAGTACCGCCCCGAGCGATCCTCACCAGCGATGACTCGCCGCGGTGCCACGTGCGTCCCCCGGCCTCGAGCGAGGTCGAGCAGCGACGGACCCTGAAGGGGTCCGTCCCGTCGGGCACCCCGCGGTCGCACGACGATCCCCTATGTCCCCGCATGAGAAGGAACCACGTGCACAAGCGAACCCTGCGACTCCTCGGGGGCCTCACGGCCTCCGCTCTGCTCATCACCGCCTGCGGCGATGAGCTCGAAGGTAACGGCGACGACGAGGCTGGCGGCGAGATCGCCGAGCCCGGCGACAGCTCCCTGGAGGGTGCGACGATCACCGTCGGCTCGAAGGACTTCGACGAGCAGCTCGTCCTCGGCAACATCTCCGTCGCGCTGCTCGAGGACGCCGGCGCCGAGGTGGTCAACGAGGTGAACCTCGGCGGGACCGACGCCGCCCGCGCTGCCCTGGAGAACGGCGACATCGACCACTACTGGGAGTACACCGGCACCGCCTGGATCTCCTTCTTCGGCGAGACCGACCCGATCCCCGACCGGGTCGAACAGTACGAGGCCGTGCGCGAGCGCGACGCCGAGGAGAGCGGGCTGTACTGGCTCGAGCCGACCCCCTTCAACAACACCTACGGGCTGGCGCTCTCCCAGGAGGCCGACGCGGAGCTCGGCGTCGACGCCATCTCCGAGCTCGGTCCGCTCCTGGAGAGCGACCCCGACCTCGTGACCCTGTGCGTCGAGTCGGAGTTCAACGTCCGTGACGATGGGCTGCCGGGTATGGAGGAGCACTACGGCTTCGAGATCCCGGACGACAACATCACCGTGCTCGACACCGGCGTCATCTACGGCGCGACCGCCGACCGCGACCCGTGCAACCTCGGTGAGGTCTTCACCACCGACGGCCGCATCTCGGCGCTGGACCTGAAGGTCCTCGAGGACGACGAGGCGTTCTTCCCCCTCTACAACGTCTCGCCGGTCTTCGTCGAGGAGGTCTACAGCGAGTACGGCCAGGCGCTGATCGAGCTGTACGAGCCCGTCGCTGCCGCGCTCGATGACGACACCATGGCCGAACTCAACGCGCGGGTCTCCGCCGACGGCGAGCGTCCCGAGAACGTCGCGACCGACTGGCTGACCGAGAACGGCTTCATCGGCTGAGCTGAGGCATCCAGGCTTCACCGCACGCCCGCGAGCCCCCGCCCACCGTGGCGGGGGCTCGTCGCGTGGATCCCCCCACGGCGCGGCCCGCCATCGACCGGCCGCACGTGACCCGCGATCGGCGACCCGGTCCGCCGGCACCGGCGACCCCCGGCTGGCCCGAGCTTCCCGGCCGGCTCAGACGCGGCCCTCGACGCCGGCGCGCAGCTCACGGACGAGCGCGGCGACCCGTCCCGGGGCGCCCGCCGGTGCCCCCTCCCCGGCGGCGCGGACGACGGCGGAGCCGACGATGACCCCGTCGGCGTAGCCCGCCACCTCGGCGGCGGAGCGCGCGTCCTTGACGCCGATCCCGACCGCGACGGGCAGCTCGGTGGTCGCACGGACCCGTGCGACGAGCTCCCGGGTGGCGTCCGAGGCGACGCTCTTCACCCCGGTCACGCCGAGCAGCCCGGCCGCGTACACCCAGCCCGACGACGCGCGTCCGATGGCCGCGAGCCGCTCGTCGGTGGAGACCGAGGAGGCGAGGAACACCGTCGCCAGCCCGTGCTGGTCGGCCTGCTCCAGCCAGGGGCCCGCTTCGGCGACGGGGAGATCCGGGAGGATCACCCCGGCCACGCCCGCCTGGGCGAGCTCCGCGGCGAACCCGGCGTAGGTCCGGGTGTCGGCGATGGTGACGTAGGTCATCGCGAGCGTCGGCACCCCGAGCGGGGCGAGCTCACCCACCAGCTCGAGCTGCCGTGCGACACCGACACCCGCATCCAGGACGTGCTGGTTCGCGGCCTGGATCACCGGGCCGTCCATCATCGGGTCGGAGAAGGGGATGCCGACCTCGAGGATGTCCGCGCCCGCCTCCACGGCCGCCTCGAAGCAGGCCCGCGAGGTGGCGAGGTCGGGGTAGGCCACGGTCAGGTAGACGATCAGCGCGGCCCGTTCCTGCTCGCGAGCCCGGGCGAACGCCGCCGCGATGCGGCCGGGCCCGTCGGTCGGCCCGCTCACCGGTCGCTTGCTTCGGCGTCGAGGTCCGGTGCCCGGTCCGTGGTCGCCGCAGCGCCGGCACCCGCCGAGGCCTCGGAGCGGAAGGCACGCGCCACGCCGACGTCCCACCCCGCCACCTCGACGACCTCGTCGACGTCCTTGTCGCCCCGGCCGGACATGGTCAGCACGACCCGTGCGCCGTCGCCGAG
>JBKHDS010000010.1:0-17442 GCA_046541215.1 Nitriliruptoraceae bacterium | reverse complement strand
CAGGCGGCGGCACGCTCGAGCTGCTCGAGCCCGAGCACACCCTCGAGCCGGCCACCGACCAGCAGCGGCTGAGCCAGCACCGAGCGAGCATCCGGGAGCGGACCGGACACGGCGAGCTCACGCGCATCATCCACCCGCAGCGTCTTGCCGGCCGCGAGCCGATCGAGCTGCTCGCGGTCATCCCCCGGCAGGACCCCCGCGGCGCGCCCGGCGATCGGGGACACCCCTTCGCGACACCACTGGTGCGTCGGGCACAGCACCTCCTCGTCGGAGCGCTGGGCGAGGTAGGCCCGGCTGGCGCCGTAGCTGCTGGCCAGGTCGGCCAGCGCCCGCTCCAGCGCGGCGTCGAACACCTCGAAGCCGACGAACCGAGCCGAGATCCGTGCCAGCACGGCCTCTGCCTCCGCGCGGCGACGCTGCTGCTCAGCCTCCCGATGCTGGCGGGTCAGATCGACGACCAGGCCAGCCATGCGGACCGGCGCGCCGGCATCGTCGCGGACGACCACCCCGCCGATCCGTACCGGGACGGGGTGACCGTCGACGTGCTGCAGGTGCACCTCCGTCTCGAATCGGCTCTGGCCGCCCTCGAGCGCGGCCGTGGCCTGGGCGAGCACCTGCTCACGGTCCGCGGGGCTCAGCAGGGTCGCGAGCAGTCCCTCGTCGCTGGTCGTGGCCGTCTCGTCACGACCGACCAGCCGGAAGACCGCGGAGGAGTAATAGGTCAGCTCGGTGTCGGCCTGCCACTCCCACACCGCGTCGTCGACCGCCTCCAGGGCGAGCTCCATCCGATCGCGGGCCGCCATCTCCTGGCGCTGCGCCTCGATGAGCGCCCGCTCGTAACGCCGACGCAGTTCGGCGTTGGCCAGGAGCTCGGCGAGGACGCGCAGGAGCTGGTGCTCGGTGGCGCTCCAGTCCCGTCGCCCGGCCACGACGTCGAACCCGACGAAGCCCAGGCACTCTCCCGCCACGGCGATGGGCAGCGCGAGCAGCGTCACGACCCCCTGGGGCTCGAGGATCTGCCGGATCCCGTTGTCGGCAGGCAGCGCCTCGACGTCGGGCACGTGCATGGTGCGGCCGCGGCGGTGGGTCGCGACCCAGTCCGGCACGAGCTCGAGCGGCACGTCCTGGAGCTCGTCGATCTGGGGCGTGATGCCCGCGGCACACCACTCGTGGGTGTTGGAGGCCGTGGCGACCTCGAAGTCGTAGCGGAAGACGTACGCACGGTCGGCGCCCGCGAAGGTCCCGATACGGGCCAACGTCTCGTCGATGGCCACGTCGAGCTGGTCGATCGGGGTGTTGACGAACCCGACGGCCAGGTCCATCAGCAGCTCCTGCAGGTCGGACTGCTGCTGCAGGCGCCGCAGAGCATCGACGCGGTCGGTGATCTCGCGTCGGAACCCGACCACGCCCCGCACCGCACCGGTGGCGTCGTGGTACGGGCTGTGATCGTGCTCGAACGTCCGGCCCAGACGGTCGTCGCGGTGCTCCTGACGCACGCTGCGGTTCGTCGCGACCACCTCCGCGGCCGCAGCGGCGCAGGACCGACCCAGCTGGTCGGGCAGCACCTCAGCGGGCGAGCGATCCACGACGTCGTCGCGGTCACGTCCGATCCAGGCGGCGAAGGCGAGGTTGACCTCGAGGTAGCGCCCCTCGAGGTCCAGCATCCAGGCCGGGAAGGGCAGCGCGTCCAGGAGCCCCTGCTGCCGGTCCTCGAGGGCCGCGAGGTCGTCCTCGACGGTCCGACGCCGGTGCTGCTCCCGGGCCGCCACCAGCGGGCGTGCGAGCACGTCCATCACCGGCACGAGCGCGGCCACGGAGGTCGCCGCCAGCGGTGCCGCGCGGGTCAGGACCAGCAGCCCGTAGCCGGGCAGCCGGAAGACGTGGTGCACGCCCCGGCCGTCCTCGGCCGCCAGGTCCCATGCGAGGCCATCGCGCTCGCGCGCCGAGGACACGACCCGTGTGAGCAGCGACCGCCACGCGGGGCGGCCTGCCAGGATGCGCGGCGTGACCTGCACGGTCGTGGCAGCATCGCCGTGCAGCGCGATCACCCCGCAGGCCGACGAGGCGGTCCGGCGGACCAGCAGCGGGAGCGCCCGACTCAACAGCGCCGGTGGATCGGGGTCACCCGCCAGCGACAGCGCGATCTCGAGCAGGGCCTGCTGGCTGAGGGCGTCAGGCATCGCCGTCAGGCACCTCCAGGCGCGCAGCCACGACCGTCTTGTTGTACAGCTCGAGGTAGCGGTCACCCGGGTTGCAGACCTCGCCGATGGTCGCGGCCCCGACCCGCGGGTGTCCGACGTCGACGACCTCCAGCTCGGCCTTGAAGCCGTCGCCGAGGTAGAGCACGCGGGAGACGCAGTCGAACACCACCCCCAGCCCAGCCTCGGAGGCGACGGCGGCGGGTGCGGCCGCGGCCTGCGCCGCCGCCGTCAGCAGCGAGCCGGTATCACCGTGCATGAGCCGCACGAAGGCCCCCGTCGGGATCTCGCCCACGCACAGCAGCGCGTCACCGTCGCGCCCCACCGGGTCGCGCACCACGAGCTCCCCGTCGAGCTGGACGATGCCCAGCGGGTAGGACGCGGCGCGCTCGATGAGGTCGCCACCCGGTGCCGCGCCGGCGTGCTCGGCGATGAGCTGCTCGTACACCTCGACGGCCGGGCGGTGGTCGAGGGTGTCGATCCGTCGCCCCACCGCCGCGGTGACCGCCAGCGGTGGCCCGACGGCGTGCCAGCCGTGAGCGACCCCGACCGTGCTGACCAGATCGAGCACCGCGATCACCGCCGCGTCCTGGTGGACGCCGTGACGGGTCAACAGGCAGGGCATCGGCTCGAAGCTGAGCGAACCCGCCCCCCCACCGAGGTAGGTCCCGAGCAGACCGACCTGCTCGAACAGCGAGCCGAGCAGCGCGTCGATGTGGGCTGAGGTGCCGTCCACGAAGGTGATGACCGTGCGGCCCTCGATGTCCGCGCCCTCGAGCGCCGCCTCGAGCCGGGCATCGAAGCGCTCGGGGGCCGCGCTGATCTCCTCCACCACGGCCACGTGGGCAGGGACCGGCAGGCCGACCACGACCCCTCCGGAGACCAGCAGCTCCGCACCGTGGATCACCCGCGGGAACACCCCGCCGAACAGCTCGACGTCGCAACCGCGCAGTGCGGCGGTGAGGTCCTCGGTGGACGGCAGTCCCTCCTCGGCGAGCAGGACCAGCACCGAGCCGACCTCGGCATCGGCGCAGACGCGCTGCAGCGCCTCGGCGAGCGTGTCCGCCGTGGTCTCCGTGAGTCGCTCCACGAGCATCAGGGTTCCGATCACCGGGCGGGAGGAGCGGCGAGGCGTACCGGACGATCTCCCGGGCGGCAGCCTAGGCACCGCCAGGCGCGATGAGGATCACGCCGCGCCGGGCGGGGTGGAACCGATCGGCCTGGACAGGCGGTCCACACCGCCGAGGTTCGGCGCCACGTCGCTCAGGCGACGGTGCTGGCTGAGCGGGAGGGGGGCGTCCGCCGCGGGAACCGGTCGGTCGATGACGACCATGCTCCCCGGGGGGTCGTCAGCACGACGTCCGGGTCGGGTGGTGACCGACCGGACGGTCGTGGTGCCGTGGCGGGGGGCATCGGCCGGCGTCTCGAAGCGGTACCGGGTCAGCCCGTCGGTGACCGAGTAGGACACGATGTCACCCCGGGACCAGACCACGACCGGAAGCTCGAGCTCCCGTCCGATGCGCAGGAGGTCCTCGAAGCGGGCGAGGTCGATGATGCGATCGGGGGGGAGGGGGGGAACGCCGGATGCGGGTACCAGCTCGGCGTGGTGCTCGGCGGCGATCGCAGCCACCGCGCCGCCGCGGTTCGCTCGGGCGACGGCCCACAGGCCGTGCGCTGCGAGCAGGACCGCCAGCCCCGTGAGCAGCGAGATGGCCACCCGGAGCAGCGTGAGGTCGATCTCCTGGCCGAGCATGCTGATCCGGGCCGGGCCGGTGACCGCCGCGGTCACCATCGTCACGACCTCGCGTCGCCCCGGATGCTCGGGATCGCCCGCAGGGGTCGCGCCGCCCTGCTCCGTCCCCGCTTCGGTACCGAGAGCTGCGGCGGTGCCGGGCGCGATACCCGCAACGGCGTCGAGCGCGCGGTCGCGATCGGATCGGGGTGGCGCGACGAGTTCAGCGGTGCTCGCGCCGAGGGCGAACGCGACCTCGGCACCGGACCGTTCGTCGATCGCGACGGAACCGAGGTCGTCGCGCGTGAGCTGGCCCGTGGCCGCCGCCTCGGCCCGGACCCGCACGGTCAGGTCCCCGCCGATGCCCGTCGCGGCATCGATCTCCTCGGCGAGTTCCTGCGCCTGCGCGAGGTCCACGCCGACCGCCAGCTGCGCCCGTCCGTCGGCGATCGGGACCGGGTCGGTGCGCTCCACGGTGCGCTGCCAGCCGGCGCTGGACTCGACGGAGACCTGTGCGCTGACCCAGCCCTCCGCCAACTCGATGGTGTCCGCGGGCGTGCCCAGCAGGTAGTCGACCGTGACCTCTACCTCGTCGACGATGGCGAGGAAGATGGGGTCACCCAGGCGCAGGCGGTCCGACTCGTACACCGGGTTGTCGGGCAACGCGCCGGTGTGGTCGAAGACGTAGGTCGCGCGCAGGGGCCGCGACACCTCGGTCGCGGTCGTCCCCGGCTGGCTCCACAGGTAGGCGGTCAGCGCCAGGCCGAGACCGGCGAGCGTGAGCCAGACGAGCGGACGGCCGAGCGGTCGGACGCCAGGTTGCGGCAGGGCAGGGTGCTCGAAGGTTGGCACAGCAGCCTCGGGGGGTCGGACGGGACATCGGGTGCGGTTGTCAGGTCAGGAGCGGCGACCACCGCGCAGGAGACCTCGGCGCCGCCCACGTGTGGGGTGCAGGAGCTGGTGAAGCAGCAGGACCGTGAGGGCGGCGCCGATGCCGAGCAGCCAGGGCACGCTGGCGGTGAGCGCGGAGGCGGCCCCGGACGGGATCCTGAGGACCATGCGCCCGACGATCTCCTCGCGTGACGGGCGGTAGCGGTCGAGGAAGTCGTTGTTGTCTCCGACGAGCACGAACCGCTGCGTGTCGGGTTCCTGAGCGACGATGCGGTGCAGCACGACCGCGCCGGCCATGTCGGACCGGAACGCGACCACCTCCCCGACGGCGTAGTCCTGCGCGCGCTGGAGCACCGCGAGATCGCCGGTGACCAGCGTGGGCTCCATCGAGGTGCCCTGCACCGTCACCAGGGTGAGGGAGCCGCCCAGGTCGGGTGGGGCCAGCAGGAGCCAGATCAGCGCGAGCCCGACGACCGGCAGAGCCGTCGACGCGGTGCGCTGCAGCAGGTCCATGGTGAGGATGCCTCAGGGGTGGTCGTGGCGGTGGCGGGTCGGGTGCGGGGCGTCCCGGATCCGGGGGCCGCGTGCTGCGGCCCCCGGACGAGGGGCTTCGGTCACGGGGTGCCGTCGGCGAAGGTGTCGTAGGCCACGACGGACAGCTCCGACAGCTCCTCGATCCCCATCTGCTGCCCGCCGGTGACCGAGCAGGTAGCCGAGCCGTCCGCGAGGGAGCACGCGGCCCACTCCGACCGGCTGTCGTCATCGCGCAGCTGCACGAAGGCCTCGGCGTCGGCGTCGCTGGGGAGATCAGGGCCCTGGACGTCGCCATCACGCACGATGTCGAACCGGACCTCGGTGACGATGACCTCCTCCTCGTCCGCGGTCGGTGTCGCGTCGTACTCGATGTTCGTGACGGTGAAGCCCTCGACCCCGGCGTCGCCCTGGCCGGCGCTGGAGGGAGCGGTGTCGATGTTGGCGGCCAGCGCGGTGCCGGTGACGGCAGCGAAGCTGAGGGCCGCCACCACGGTGGTGAGCTTGGAGCTAGACGAGCGTCTCATGTCGTGCGTTCTCCTGGTGTGATGAGCGTCGAGGGAACCTCCTCAACTACATAGTAAAGTTATAGCGTTTACTGCCGATATGCGAGTCGGAAGGGTGCGATCACCCGCCTCCGCCACGGAACGCGCGCGGAACGCACAAGCGTGCTCGGCAGCGCTGCGTCGACCGCGTGCCGCGGCGGCTCAGTCGAGTGACAGCTGGGCGGACGGCACCTGGAGGTTCGTGCTGGTCCACAGGCGCAGCCCGAACACCCCGTCGGCGCGGATCGGCCCGGTGCCTCCGGCTGCAGCGACCGCCGCCGGCAGGTCCGGAACGACCAGCACCTCGGCACCGTCGACCACCACCCGCAACCAGCCGCCGTCCACCTCGACACGCACATCGGTGGGCCTGTTGGAGGTCGGCTGGGCGTCGCTGACCGCGATCGCCCGCTGGTGCTCCCGGCCACCGCTCCAGTAGCGCACCACGACCCGCCCAGCGAAACCCCGGTCGAACTGCACCGTGTAGCCCTCGAGCCCGCCTCGCTCGTCGGTACCGCCGTGGACGATGACCCCCCAGCCGTTGCCTCGGGTGAACCGGGTGTCGAAGAGGTCGAGGGTCGCACGCCCCACCGGCGCCATGTCGACCAGGGCCCGTCGCTCCCCCCCGCCCCGGAAGCTGATCGCCGAGGTGTCGGGATCGGTGGTGATGTGCTGCTGGCCCTCCACCGGGATCCATCGCACCGGAACGTCGACGACCGGCGGTGGGCTCGGCGCGCGCGGTGTGGCGGTGACCAGGTTCGAGACCTGTCCCTGTCCGTTCGCGGCCAACGATCGCAGGCGCACGCGGTAGGTCGTGCCGTTGACCAGCGGCGTCGCCGACGTCGAGGTGGTGGTGATGGTCACCGGCGTCGAGACGCCGGTCGAGTCCTCCCTCAGCCGCCAGGACACCCCGCCATCGGTGCTGTACTCGTACGCCTCGGGGGCCGGCCCGGCCGGGGCGACGACCTCCAGCGTGAGCCGCGAGTCACCCTCGTCCACCTGGCCGATCACCGGTGCGACCGCGAGCGCGGGGTGGGTCTGGTCCGCGGAGGAGTCGGGCACCCGCGTCACCGCGGTCGACACACCATCGGCCTGGAGCACCTGGAACAGGACGCCGAGCATCGCGAGCAGCAGCACCGCCAGCAGCGTCGAGCTACCGCGGTTGCCGGCACGCCGGCGTGAGGACCGTCGCCGGGAGCGGCGGCCGCGATCGGGGCGTCGGACGAGCATCACGCTGCTGGGGCTCCTCGGCCGCGGTCGGCGGAGCGTGCGCCGTGCCAGCCCGGCGTTCCGCTCGCAACGCGCGGGCACGCAGCTCCAATAGCACTATAGCTACTTTATGGTGTCGGCGCGAGCTCCGGCATGGGGCTGACGGGCGGCTCACAACCTGGGCGGGTTCGAGCTGCACGGCGGTACCGGCGTTCCCGGGGAGCCGCTGGGCAGCACCGCCGTCGGGGCGGGCGGCCATGGCCGGCGGGCGCAGCTCGGCCGGACGTGTTCGCGGCGGCGGTGCTCGCGGCGGCGGTGTTCGCGGCGGCGGTATTCGCGGCGGCGGTGCTCGCGGCGGTGGTGTTCGCGGCGGCGCCGAACCGCGCAGCACGCCCGTCTCGAACGCGAGGACCAACAACCGCCCCGGATGAGCCAGGAACCGTGGCTCTGACCGCCCACGAGGAGGCCCCATGACCCGCGTCCTGCTCGGTGACGCCATCATCGCCGAGAGCGATGACACGATCGTCGTCGAAGGCAACCACTACTTCCCACCGGACAGCATCCGCGACGGGGCGCTGCAGGAGAGCCCGACGCGGACGCAGTGCCACTGGAAGGGCACCGCCACCTACCAGCATGCCGTCGTGGGTGGCGAGGTCACCCGCGACGCCGCTTGGAGCTACCCGACACCGCTCCCGAAGGCCCAGCACATCGCGGGCTACGTCGCGTTCGACCCGAGCAAGGTCCGCGTCGAGGGTTGATCGGCACCGCCGCGGCACACCGTGCCCGCCCCTCCGGCAACTTCCCTGCGCAGAGGCGCAGGGATCGTGCCCGTCCGCACCCACCACAGGCGAGCGGCGCCCCGCCCGCGCTCATCCCTGCGCAGAGACGCAGGGAAGTTGGTGGTTGCACGGGTGGGCGACGGCATGGTTGCGTGTCGGCAGAGCCGGACCGTGCCGTCCGGTCATGATCGACCGGGAGAGCGATCGATGGCGGACTGGGATCGGACCGTGGACGTGCTGGTGGTCGGCACCGGTGGCGCAGGGCTCGCCGCAGCGATGACGGCCGGCGACGCCGGGCTCGAGGTGCTGCTCGTGGAGAGCACGGATCGCTGGGGTGGTTCCACCTCGATGTCGGGGGGTGGCATCTGGTTGCCCGCCAACCCGCTCATGCAGCGCGACCGCGCCGGCGACTCCCGCGAGGAGGCGCTCACCTACCTCGAGGAGTGCGTCGGCGACGCGGGCCCCGCCACCTCCCGGGAGCACAAGGAGGCGTTCGTCGACACGGTGACGCCCTTCGTCGACCTGGCCGAGCGGCTCGGCATCCGTTTCGCCCGAGCCGCGGACTACCCCGACTACTACCCGGAGCGCCCGGGCGGCAAGGTCGGCCGCGCCATCGAGGTCGAGCCCTTCGACCGCAAGCGCATCGGCGCGTGGTGGGACTCGGCCCGGGCCGCGATCGCGGGGGTCCCGCTGCCCGCCAAGACCGACGACTTCTGGCTGCTCGGCCGTGCCTGGTCCACACCGAGCGGGCTCGCGCGTGGCGCCCAGCTCGTCGGCCGGACCTTGGCGGGGGCGGTCACCGGCAAGGCGCTGGTCGGCATGGGTGGCGCGATGACCGCCTCGTTCCTCGAGGTGGTGCTGGCCCAGGGGAGCCAGCTGTGGCTGTCCTCACCGCTGTCGGAGCTGGTCCTCGAGGGTGATCGCGTCGTCGGCGCGGTCGTCGAGCGGGATGGAACCCCCACCCGGGTCGAGGCCCGGCGGGGCGTCGTGCTCGCCGCGGGCGGGTTCGCTCACCGGGCCGCGTGGCGCAAGGAGCACCACGGCATCGACGGCTACTCCTCCGCGAGCCCCGGCGACCTCGGCACCGCGATCGAGCTGGCACAGGGGCTGGGCGCGGCGGTGGACCTGATGGACGACGCCTGGTGGGGCGTTTCGGTCCCGGCACCCACGCCCGAGGACAGCCCCTCCTTCCTCGTCAGTGAGCGCTCCTACCCCTACTCGATCATGGTGGACGCGACCGGGGAGCGGTTCGCGAACGAGTCCGAGTCCTACGTCGACCTCGGCCACCGGATGCTCGAGCACGGCCGCGAGGTGGACGGCCCGTTCTGGATGCTCTCCGACGCTCGCCACAGCCGCCGCTACCTGCGGAGCTTCGCGCTGCAGCCAGGCCTGACGGCGAGGTTGAGGGACGCCGGTCTCATGCGCACCGCGGAGACCGTGCGGGGGCTCGCGGAGCAGCTCGAGATGGACCCCGAACGCCTGCTGGGCACGATCCGGAGGTTCAACGGCTTCGCGCGCACCGGCATCGACCAGGACTTCGGCCGGGGCAACTCCGTCTATGACCGCTACTACGGCGACCCGCTGGTCCGCCCCAACCCGAACCTCGGGCCGCTGGAGTACGGACCGTTCACCGCGGTCCAGGTGGTCCCGGGGGACCTCGGCACCAAGGGCGGGCTGGTCACCGATCCGGACGCGCGGGTGCTCCGCGAGGACGGCGGTCCGATCGAGGGGCTGTACGCCTCCGGGAACGCGAGCGCGTCGGTGATGGGCCGCACCTACCCCGGCCCCGGATCGACGCTCGGGCCGGCGGTGGTGTTCGGCTACCGGGCCGCCCGGCACCTGGCCGGCGCGGGTTCCTGACGGCCATCCGGGCCGGGTGGGGCCACGGTCACAGCGGCGCGCACGATCGGACGCCGGCCTGCCGCCGCGCACCTGCTGCCTCGGACCGTCAGGGGTAGACCACGCCGACCTCCACGAGCCGCCACACGCCCTCCAGCCGTGCGAGCACGACGCTGACCTCCCACCCGACCTGAGCGGCATCGCTCGCCACGACCGGCACCTCGACCGGCCCGAGGGAGTCGAACCACAGCCGGCCGTCCTCGACGCGGGTGATCGGCAGGAGGTCCTCGACCCAGTCCTCGTCGGGGATCTCATCCGGAGGCACCGGCAGCCGGGTCCGCTGCGCCTGGAGGAACAGCTGCTCCCCCAGCTCGTCCGCCCGCGGCAGCTCCCGGCCCGCCTCCGCCGCCCGCCCCCGGGCTACCTCGGCGACCTCGGCATCGACGTAGCCCTGCTCCGCCAGCCACCGCGCCAAGCGCCGGGTGACCGTGCCCGCGTCCTTGAGCTGCTGCTTGGACGCCGCCACCTTGCGGACCATGAAGTAGCCGAGGAACTCCCCGTAACCGTCGATGATCCGCTCGGGCCCGAACAGCCGGGTGAACGCGTCCTCGTCCCCTGCGTCGAAGGCCTCCTGCCACGTCTGCGCATCACGACCGGACAGCGAGGTGTACCCGTAGCTGTTCAGACAGATCCGCAGGAGGTCCACGATGTCCTCGTAGCGGGCGTAGGTCGACGCCGCGAGCCTCGCCTCCTGCTCGGCGAGGAACCCCGCCAACGCCTCGTCGATCGAGGGCGGCGCCGACGCCTCTGGACCTGAGGTCCCCGCCGCGCCGAACAGCGGCACCACCTCCGCAGCCGCACCCTCGCCAGCTCCCCCGTCCGCGGCGGTACCGACGTCCAGGTCGTCGCAGCTGTCGGACAGCAGCAGCCGGAACATCCAGCCCTCGAAGCTCGCGAGGAGCCCACCGAGCTCGGTCCAGGTCAGCTCGCGCCCGTCGACCACCAGGGTCGGCTCCGGCACGACGCCGTCCCCCGTCCCGGTGATCCTGCCCGCGACCTCGCTCCCAGCCAGCGCCCAGCCACGCCCCCCGCCGCCCTCGGCAGCCTCGTCCGGCTCGAGGTAGGCCCGGCCGACCTCGCGCTGCGCGAGCCGACGCAGCCGTGCGAGGACGAGCCTCGGGTCGGCGTCGTGCTGGCCGATGACCTGGAAGCGGAAGCCCTCACCGATCGGCTGGTTGGCCTGCTCCACCTCGGCGCACACCGCCCCGGACGGCGCCCACGTCAGCCGGTACCGCAGTCGGACCGGCCGCCCGTCGGCCGCAGGGACCGACTCGTCCGCCGGTGGCTCCGGCAACGCTGGCCACCCATGGCGCTCGCTCAGCACCGCGTTGTAGCACCGGTCGCACCGGGGGGTCGCGTCGAGCCACTGGCGGGCATCCGGAGCGCCGCAGCCGGCGCAAGCTGGGAACCCTACGGTGGTCATCCGGCCTCCGCTCCTGCGACGTCCTGAGCGCAGTGAACCTACCGCGCCCTCGTCGTCGCGACGCTCGGAGGAGGGCCACGGCCGCACGCGGCCGCCTGCGCTCGGCACGACGGCCCCGTGCACGCGACGACGCGGCCGCCTGTCGGCCCCGCGCACACCACGACGCGGCCGCGGACGGACCTACGGCCCGGGCGCAGGGGGACGCACGCTCTCCGCGACCCCCACCGGGATCAGGCCGAGCGAGCGGGCGATACCCGCTGAGCCGCGGTTGTCCAGCGCGTGGCGGTAGACGACCACCCGCGGGCGATCCACGAGGCGCTCGCACAGCGCGGACACCACCGCCCGACCCACGCCCTGGCGACGGTGGTCGGGTTCGGTCACGACCCCGAGGTCGCTGAACCCCCGCCAGTCGAACATGCTGGCGACCGCGACGAGCTGGGAGCCGGCGAAGGCCCCCACGGTCACCTCGTGCTCACCACCGATGTCGACCTCGCCCTCCTCCAGATCCTCAGGGGAGCACCGGTCGCGGAACGCTTCGAAGGCGCCACGGTCCTCCTCCGTCAGCGCCCGCACCTTCCGGCCGGGCACCGGCGCGGCCGCTCGGAAGGCCACCGGGTCGAGCGCGTGCAGACGCTGCGGCGCGCGCTCCACCGTACGACCTGGCCAGCACCCGGCGACGTCATCGGCGGTCAGACGATGCCCGGCTGGCCGGCCCGCGAGCAGGCCGTGCAGCCGATCGGCGAGCTGCGGCGCGACCCGGGTCACCACGCGCTGCCCGACCGGCCAGAGCGACACCCACGCCGTCGGAGCCATCCGAGGATCGGACAGGATGCTCGTCCCCGGCTCATCCACCGGGTCGGTGAGGTCCGGGAAGGCCCTCCGCCAGGTCTCCAGTACCCGCTGCTCAAGCGAGGGAGTTGATGGCTCGCGACGGCGGGACACCTCAGGCCGCGCTTCCGGCCTCGGCCCGCGCGGCGAGGTCGTCGAGGTCCTGCTCGAGCGCGCGACGGGTCGCGCCGGCGAACGCCCGCCCCACGGTCGCCGCGAGCACCCTGGCGACCAGCCCGCTACTGGACCCGGCGAACGTCATCGAGAGCAGGCACCCCTCCGCCCCCCGCGGTTCCACGGTGATCGTCGAGGTGTAGGTCGTCGCGGCGTCGCCCGCGACCACCGTGTAGGAGCGTGGCGCGTCCACCGCGGTGACCTCCATCTCCTCCGTCGCCTGCCGCCCGAGCATCGTCCGGGTCTCGCGCCACCGGGTCCCCACCTCGAACCCGACGCCATCGTCCAGACGCTCCACCGCGTCCACGGCGGACAGCACCGTCGCCGAGCCCTCGATGTCGGTCACGACCTCCCAGACCCGCTCCGCTGGCGCGGCTACCTCACGGCTCGCAGCGATCCGCATCGACCACCCTTCCCCTCATCCTCGACGGCCTGCGGCGCGCCACACCGACCTCGCTGACACGAACTGACCTCGGCCACCGCCGACCGGGACCCGAGCCTACGTGCGCACGATCACGCCCACGGCTTCGGGCCGTCCGGCCGTACCTCGCGGTGCGCGGCCTCATGCCCAACAGGACAGGGCGGCGCGGCTCCGCGGCGTGTGTGGCGCCGTAGCGTCGAGAGGAGCGAGCATCGGAGACGCCATCCAGGTCATGGGCCGCGCGTTCGCCCTGGGCCAGCCAGGGCTGGCGTCATGAGCGGCTCGGACCGGTCGAAGGCGAGCCGCGCCGCCGAGGTCGACGACCGAGGTCGCTTCGCGGTGCGCAGCCTCGCGGGGCCGGGGGCCGCGATCGTCGGGGGCACGGTCTTCGTCGTGCTCCTCGTCCTGCTCCTGGCGCGTTCGACCCTGCTGCTGAGCGTCGACACCGCCGTCATCGAGACGACGAACGCGTTCGTCAGCGAGCGCGGCTGGCTCATCAGCACCCTGAACGTCATCACCAACCTGGGCGGCACCGAGGCCTCCTGGCTGCTCCTGCCGATCGCGATCGCGTGGTTGCTCATCCGCCGGCTCCCCCGCCTGGCGCTCTACGTCGCCGTTACGGGTCTGGGCGCCATCGTGCTCACGACGGGTGTCAAGGCGCTGGTCGACCGCGCCCGACCCACGGTCGATACCGTCCTGCTCACCACGCCGGACGCGAGCTTCCCGAGCGGTCACGCGCTGGGCTCCATGGTGGCCTACGGCGTGCTGCTGCTGGTCTTCCTGCCGACGGTGCCGCCGAGGTGGCGACGCGCGGTCGAGGTGGGGGTGCTGCTGCTCGTCGCGCTGATCGGTGTGAGCCGGGTGGCGCTCGGCGTCCACTTCCCGTCCGACGTCGTCGGCGGGTGGGCGCTCGGTGCCGTGTGGCTCGCCATCACGGCAACCGCCTTCCGCCGCTGGAGCCCGGGCGGGACGCCGGACCGGCCGGTGCTGGAGGCCGGTCTTCGTCCGGACCTGCAGGCGCAGCTGCAGCCCGCGCCCGAGCACGACGGCCTCCTGCCCGACCACGGACGCACCGCGGCCGGGATCCTCGTGGGCTTCGTCGCGCTGTGGGGGATCCTGCTCGGTCTCGGGCTGCTCATCACCGGGGCCCTGCGTGGACCGGTCGAGGCCTTCGACGGGCGGGTCGTCGACGGGTTCGTCGCCATCCGTAGCACCGAGCTCACCGCGATCGCCGAGGGTGTCGGCCGGTTGGGATCCACCCTGGGGATCGTCCTGGCCCTGCTCGTCGCGGTCGCACTGGCGCTGGCCCTGACCCGGCGCCGCACCCCGGCGCTGTTCCTCGTGCTCGCCGTCGTGGGCGAGACCGCCCTGTTCCTGTTGGTGGCAGACATCGTCGGGCGCGAGCGCCCACCGGTCGAGCACCTCACGGAGACGCTGCCGCCGACCTCGTCGTTCCCCTCCGGACACGTCGCGGCGGCCGCGGCGGCGTACGGCAGCATCGCGCTGCTCCTCCGGGCCTGGCTCGGCCGGCGAGCGGGCCGTCTCGCCCTGTCGGCAGCCGCCCTGATCGTGATCGCCGTCGCGCTGTCGCGGATGTACCGCGGCATGCACCACCTCACCGACGTCGTGGCGAGCACCGCCTACGTCGCCGCCTGGCTCGCCGTCCTATGGGCCTCGCTCCGCCCGGATCGGGGCGCGCCGCGAGCCACCACCTCGCCGACCCGGCCGGCAGCGACCCCGAACGGGCCGACATCCGAAGAGCCGGGCGCACGTTGACGGTGACTCCTCCGGAGACGGCCGACGCCGCACCGGACCGCTTGCTCGACCACAAGGAGCGATGGGTATGGGAAAGACCGCCGTTCGCGTGCTCGCCGGCCTGGTGGGGCTCCTGGTCCTGCTCGTGGCCTACGGCGTCCTGATCGAACCTCGGCTCCGGCTCGAGGAGGTGCACCTCGACGCACGTCTCGACCACCTCGACGACGCCTGGGCCGGGGAGCGGGTCGTCGTGTTCTCCGACCTGCAGGTCGGCATGTGGTTCGCCAACCTCGGCATGATCGAGCGCGTGGTCGCACGCGCGAGCGAGGAGGACCCGGCGGCGGTGCTCATCCCCGGCGACTTCATCTACGGCAAGGATCCGGACGTCGAGGTCCAGATCGAGCAGGTGCTGGACCTGCTCGATCCGCTGTTCGCGGCCGAGATCCCGGTCTACACCGTCCTCGGCAACCATGACCACTCCAGCGGCGGCGCTGAGGAGCTTACCGACGCCCTGGAGGCCCGCGGCGCCCACGTGTTGCGCAACGAGTCGGTGACCATCGCCCACCCCGACCGGCCGGACGCCCCCGGCCTGCGACTGGTCGGCGTCGGGCCGACCCGCCCGGGGCTCGCCGACCTCGACGGGGCACTCGCGGGCATCGAGCGGGACGAGCCACGGCTGGTCATGATGCACAACCCGACGACGTTCCCCGATCTGCCGGCCAACAGCGCGCCGCTGACCGTGGCCGGGCACACCCACTGCGGCCAGATCTCCCTGCCGGGCACCCCGCACTGGTCCTACCTCGACCTGACCGAGGAGGAGAAGCTCGTCGCGGACGGGTACGCCGCGGACGACTACGGCCAGGACGGCAACCGGATGTACGTCACCTGCGGGATCGGCTTCAGCCTGATGCCGATGCGTGTGAACGCCCCCCCACAGCTCGTCGTGATCGAGCTGGCACCGGCCTGAACCGAGCCCTCGACACGTCGGCTACGGACGACCAGCCTGGGGCCGCGCACCCCGCCGGGACGTAGCGCCGGTCCGCGACGCCCTCGAGATTGCGGATGGTCGCACCGCGATCGCCAGCGAGGCCGGCGCGTCCCCACCGGATTGACCCGCCAAGCGGATCCGCGGTCGTGCCTGCCCCCACGCCCTCCGGGCTTGGGGGCATCGCGTCAGGCGTGGACGGCGGTCCGGGCGGCCGCCCAGGTGGTCAGCGCATCCAGGACACCGGGGTCGAGGGGCTGACCGGCCCTGACCTGTCGGCGGTACTCCGAGGGTGCGCCGACGCCGTCGGTCGTCCGGAGCACGTGGTTGACCTGCGGCGGGCGGTGGGTCACGAGCGGCGCCTCCGTCACGATCGCGCGCATCCGCTCGAGATCGTCCGGGTCGACCTGCAGGTCGCGGTCGCCGGTCAGGGCGAAGACGGGCACGCGTACCTGGGCGAGCTCGACGCTCGGGTCGTGGTCGAGGAACCCCCGCAGCCACCCGGCGTTGAGACGCCGGCCCTGGACGCGGAGCACCACCTCGTCGGTGGCACGCACCTTGGCGAACAGCTTCGCCTGCGCCCGCTCGGGGGTCTGTCGCAGCACGCGGACGAGGAACCGCACCAGCGCCGGCAGCGTGGGGAGGATCCTCGCGGCCTGCCAGCGCAGCGTCGCCTCGCCCGTCACCGCCGGTCCGGAGAGGATGCCGAGCCCAGCGAGGCTCGCATCGGCTGCGGCGAGGGAGATCGCGTGGATCGCGCCCTCGCTGTGGCCGACCACCAGCACCCGCTTCGGGTCGATCGCGGGGTGGCCGCGCAGGGCCGCGAGCGCCGCGGCGGCGTCCCGCCGGGCGTCGTCGAAGGTGGTAGCCAGGTGGTCGCCGCCGCTCGCGCCCACCCCGCGCTTGTCGAAGCGCAGCGACGCGATCCCGACACCTGCGAGGGCGGACGCCAGCTCGCGGGTCACTCCGAGCGGCAGTTTCAGGTGGTCGCTGTCGCGATCGACCTGCCCGGAGCCAACCAGCAGCAGCGCCGCAGGAGAAGGCCGCTCACCCTGGTCGGGTAGCTCGAGGCTGCCCGCCAGCTCGACCCCGTCGGTAGCGGTGAAGACGAACTCCTCGGTGGTCATCGCTGCTCCCTCTCCGAACCGGTCGTGAGGATCACGACCTCGAACGTTCTCAGCGATGAGAACGATAGGCTACGGTGGTGTCGTCGCCAAGCGACAGGAGGTCAGATGGGCGAGGGCCGCGCGACGGTGCTGCTCCACCCCGTCCGGCTGAGGATCGTGCAGGCAGCACTCGGACGCCAGGTGACCACCGCGATGCTCGCTGCGGCGCTCCCCGACGTGCCCACCGCCAGCCTCTACCGGCACGTCTCGGCGCTGCTCGACGCCGGCGTGCTGGAGGTGGTCGCCGAGCGGGCGGTGCGCGGAGCCCAGGAGCGCACCCTGCAGGTCGCGCTGACCGCCGCGGTGCTCGGGGCCGAGGACGTCGCGGACCTGACCACCGAGCAGCACCTGGACGGGGTCACCGCGTTCCTCGCCGGCGTCCTGCAGGCCGCCAGCGACTACCTCTCCGCGCCCGGCAGCGATCCGGCACGGGACGGCTTCGGGTACCGGCAGGTGGCCTTGTGGGCCGACGAGGAGGAGCTTGCATCGCTCACGGCTTCGCTGCGAGAGGTCCTGACCGCTGCCGCGGGACGGGCTCCTGGGCAGGGGCGCCGCCGACGCGTCCTGACCACGGTCCTGCTCCCGGACCCGGACCCCGAGGCGGGCTGACGCGCCGCCACGTCGACGACGCCTCGGCCGTGCGGTGCCCGGCCCAGCGGGCGAGGCGCGTCCCCCCGTCGGACGGAGCGCGTCGCGGACCGTGGCGGGACTAGCGTCCCCGTCGGCCCGGACGCGGCGCGATCCGGTCGAGCAGGGGTCCGATCGTGCTCACCAACCCCGTCGTCCTGTTCGTGCTGGGTGGGGTGCTGCTCGTGGGTGGCGCCGAACTGCTGGTACGCGGCGCGTCCCGCCTGGCGCTGGCCGCGGGGATCTCCCCGCTGGTCGTCGGGCTGACCGTGGTGGCCTTCG
>JBKHDS010000009.1:0-17569 GCA_046541215.1 Nitriliruptoraceae bacterium | reverse complement strand
CGGCTGGCCGTCCTCGACGCGCAGCTGCGGGCGGCCGACCCCGCGGTGCAGCTCGCCCGGGGGTACTCGATCACCTTCGACGATCGCGGCGAGGTGGTGCGCTCGGTCCAGGCGACCCCACCGGGCGCGCGGATCCGCACCCGGCTGGCGGACGGGGAGCTCGTCTCCCGGGTGGACGCCCGCACCGCGAGCACCGAGATGCGCTCCGCCGAAGGGGGCGCGGGAGGGAAGGACGACCGTGACACCGACGGAGCCGACACCCACGGACGGGAACGACGTGGATGATGACCTGACCTACGAGGCTGCGGTCAGTGAGCTCGAGGCGATCGTCACCGCGCTGCAGCGTGACGACGTCAGCGTCGACGAGTTGGCCGAGCGGGTGGCACGCGGTGCCACCCTGGTCGAGGTGTGCCGGGCCCGGCTCCACGCCGCAGAGCTGGCCGTGGAGGAGGTCGTGGCGGCGCTTCGAGCGAGCGATGACGCCGCGTCCGACGACGCCGGTGCGAGCAGCGGGCGGTGATGCCCGCCCCGACGCGCGACTAGCGTCCCAGCGCAGGCCCGGACTTCGACGCCGACCCCGAGGTGCACCGTGCCCACGCACGTCCCCCTGACCGGCCGGTTCGCGGAGGCGGTCACCTACGCGCTGACCGCCCACGCGGCGCAGGTTCGGACCGGTACGGACCTGCCCTACGCCACCCACCTGCTCGGGGTCACCGCGTTGGTGCTGGAGCACGGGGGGAGTGAGCTCCAGGCCACCGCGGCCGTGCTGCACGACGTGGTGGAGGACCAGGGAGGTGCCCGCCGGCTCGAGGACGTGCGTGCCCGGTTCGGTTCCGATGTGGCGGAGCTCGTTGAGGCGATGTCGGACGCGGTGCTGCTCGACGGTGAGCCCGAGCCGACCTGGCGCAGCCGCAAGGGCGCCTACGTCGCCCATCTTCCGGAGCTGGTCGCTGCCCGCCACCCCTCCTGTCTGGTCTCGTTGTGCGACAAGCTGCACAACGTGCGAGCCATCGTGGCGGACGTCACCGATCCGGACGGGGACCCCGCAGCGACCTGGGCCCGGTTCACACCGACCCCTGCCCAGCTCGCCTGGTACTACCGCTCCCTCGCGGACATCTTCGCCACCGCCGACCTCCCGGCCCGGGCGGTCCAGGCGCTGCAGGACGCGGTGACGGAGCTGGAGACGCTGGTCGCAGACGCGCCCGAGTGAGCAGGCTGCCGCTCACCCGCGGGTCCGGCCAGCAGGGGGTGCCCGGCGCTCGCTTCCGCGCCGGCGCCGGTGGTCACGGCAGGTGGGCGGTCAGGATCGCGATGTCGTCCTCGAGTCCCGCCAGCACCGCCTCGGCTGCCGTGCCTCGAAGCCGCCGCTTCGTGCCGGCGTAGGCGCGTCCGGGGAGCGCCGCGAGCTCCTCGGCGTGCGCACGGGCCCGCTCCCGGCAGGCAGCCACCTCGGGGACGAGCTCATCGGCGAACCCGGCCGCCACCGCCGCGGCCGCGTCGACGCGCGCACCGGGCAGGACCAGGTCCTCGAGCCGGTCCGCCGGCAGGTTCGCTCGGGCGAGCGCCAGACCGAAGTCCGGCAGCTCGAGCCCCACACGGGTCTCGGTCAGCCCCCACAAGCCACCTTCGGTCGCCACGGCGTGGTCGCAGGCCATCGCCAGCATCGTCCCCCCGGCGATGGCGTGCCCGGTCGCCGCGCACACCGTCGGCCGCGGGTCGGTCCACCACCGCATCAGGCACCGGCCGAAGAGGAGCAGGAGCTGCTCGACGCCAGCGCGGCCGTGTGCGGCCATCCAGTGCAGGTCGAGTCCGGCGCTGAGCACGCCGTCCCGGCCCTGGAGCACGACCGCGATCGCCTGCGGGTGGTCGTCGAGGGCCGCGATGAGCGCCTCGAACCGCTCGGGCGTGAGGGTGTTCTTGTCCCCGTCATCCAGCGTGACGGTCAGGATGTCCTCGTCGTCGAGGTCGCAGCGTACGTCCACGTCGGTCCCCTCCCGGCCGGTGGCGGAAGCGTAGGCCGTCGCGCCCTGTGACCTTCAGCCACGCCAGCGGTCGCGGAGGTCCGCGGTCCCGCGCGCCGGCTCACCGGCCCGGTCGCAGGTCCTGTCGCAACCCGTCGTTACGCTCCCATCGCGACGGAGAGGTCGAGGTGGTCGTCGAGGTGGCGGCGCCGGACGAGGGTGCGTGCGACGCATCGGGCGAGGGGCGGGGCGACGTGCTGGAGGAGACGGGGGCGGTGGGTGTGGTCGGCGGCATCGAGGTGGTGCGTGCTACCTCGGTGGCCGCCCTGGCCGACCACCTCGCCGAACGGCTGCGCACCGACCCGCCCGAGGATCCCTTCGCCACCATCGAGGTCGCGGTCCCGAGCCGGGGCATGGAGCGGTGGCTCGCCCAGCGCCTCAGCGGCGTGCTCGGCGCCACGGCCGAGGAGGCCGGGGTCGCCGCCAACCTGGGCTTCCCGTTCCTCGGCGGGCTGATCGAGCGGATCGTCGCGGCCGCCGTCGGCGACCCACCGCCGGGGGGCGATCCGTGGGCGGCCGACCGGCTGGTGTGGCCGCTGCTGGGGCTGCTGGACGAGCTCCCGGACGATCCCGAACTGCTCCCGCTGCGCGCGCACCTGACCGAGGACGGGCGACCGGTCCCGCGCCGCCGCTTCCCTCTGGCGCGGCGCATCGCCGATCTGTTCGACCGCTACGCGCTGTACCGGCCCGACATGATCGCCGCGTGGCGGGACGCTGCCGCCGTCGACGGTGAGGGGGCGCCGCTGGCCGCGAACCTGGTCTGGCAGCCGGTGCTGTGGCGCCGCCTGGAGCGGCGGGTGGGAGCACCGAGCCCCGACCGGCGGCTCGGCCGGGCGATCGAGGCGCTGCGGTCGACCGGACCGCTGCCGGGAGTGCTGCCGCCGGCCGTCACGGTGTTCGGCGTCCTGTCGGTGCCGCCCCGGCATCGGGATCTGCTCGAGGCGGCGGCGAGCCGGGTGCCGGTCACCCTCCACGTCGTCACCCCCTGCCCGGCCTGGCCGGTCGCGGAGCCCCGCCCGGTCCCGTCCAACCCGCTGCTGGTCGCCAGCGGTTCGCGTGCCCGCGACGCCCACACGGTCCTGCACCCCCTGCTCGGCGGCAGCGAGGTCCTCGGTGCCGACCCGACGTGGCTGGGTGAGGAGGTGGACGCGGCCGCGGCACCGGCGACGGTCCTGCAGGTGCTCCAGCACGACATCCGTGCCGACCGTCGGCGGGGCGGGACGGCACCCCTGCCAGCGCTCCCGCGTGCCGCCGGTGACCGCTCCGTGCAGGTCCACACCTGCCACGGTCTCGTCCGGCAGCTCGAGGTCCTGCGGGAGGTGCTCCTCGGGCTCCTCGAGGACGATCCCACCCTCGAGCCACGTGACATCGTGGTCCTGACCCCGGATGTCGCGGCGGTGGCGCCCCTGCTGCCCGCGGCCTTCCCGTCCCGCCACGGCAGCGCTGCCTCGACCGGTGGGCCGGAGGACCTCCCGGTCCGGGTGGCGGACCGCTCCCTGGGCGAGACCAGTGCCGCGGCCGGTGCCCTGCTCAGGCTGCTCGAGCTGGCCACCGGACGGGCCGGCGCCTCGGAGGTGGTGGACCTGCTGGCGACGCCCCCCGTGCGGGCCCGGTTCGGGCTGACCGCTGCGGACCTCGCGCGGCTGCCGGGGTGGCTCCTGGGCTGCGGGGTCAGCTGGGGGCGGGACGCCGAGCACCGCGCCGCGCTGCTCGGGCTCGACGACGACGCGCACACCTGGCGCGCCGGTCTGGACCGCTGGACGCTGGGTGCCGCGATGGCCGACGACGGTGCCCGGCTCGTCGGCGGGGTGCGCCCCTTCGACGAGGTCGAGGGCGACGGGCTCGACCTGCTCGGCCGGGTCAGCGCGGCGACGGATGCGCTGTTCGCCTGCCTCGAGGACCTCACCGAGCCGCGCGACATCGCCGCGTGGCGGGGGACGATCGTCACGGTGCTGGAGCGGGTGCTCGACCCCGGCCCGGGACCGGACCGGTCCGCGGCGCTGACCGACGACCTGGCTGCCGTCCGCCGGGTCATCGCCGAGGTCGTGGACACCGCTGCCGACGCCGACGGGGTGACCAGCGCGGTGGAGCTCACCCTCGAGGAGGTACGGGGGCTGCTGGCGGACCGTCTCACGGCGGCGAGCGGCCGGCCCGCGACCGGGACCGGATCCATCACCGTCACCGGCATGGTGCCGCTGCGGAACCTGCCGCACCGGGTCGTCTGCCTGGTCGGCATGGACGACGGGGCGCTGCCGCGCGCCGGCAGCCCGCTCGGGTTCGACCTGCTCGAGGTCCCGCACCGCCCCGGTGACCCGGACCCGCGCCTCGAGGACCGACAGCTGCTGCTGGACGCGATCCTGGCTGCCGAGGAGCACCTCATCATCACCACCACCGGCCACGACCCGCGCACCAACGAGGAGCGTCAGCCCGCGGTCCCGATCAGCGAGCTGCTGGACGTGCTGCGCGCCAGCGTCGACGACACCCGGCCGCTCGTGACCGCGCACCCGCTGCAACCCCACAGCCCGCGCTACTTCCGTCCCGCCCAGCCTGGCGAGACGGTGCTCCCGCGCGCCTTCGACCCCGCGCACCTCGCCGCCGCTCGCGCCGCCCAGCGGGCCCGCGGCTACGCCGACCCCTTCGTCACCGGCGTCCTGCCGCCACCCCCGGCGGACCTCATCGACCTCGACGCCCTCGACCTCGAGGAGCTCGTCCGGTTCCTCCAGCACCCGGTGCGGTTCCTGCTCCAGCGCCGCCTCGGCCTCAGCCTCGGGCGGGACGAGGTGCGCCTGACGGACCGGGACCCGACCGAGCTCGACCGCCTGCAGCGCTACTCACTCGGGCAGGCGCTGTTGGACGACCACCTCGCTGGTCAGAAGGCGGATCGGTGGCGCGAGGCCACGCTGGCGGCGCGTACCACCCCGGCCGGGGGGCTCGGCGCCGTCGCGCTCGATGGCGTCGAGGAGCTCGTGGGCGCGCTGGTGGCGCAGCTCGAGCGGTTCGACGGCCCGGTCCACACCGCCCCCGTCGATGTGGTCGTGCCGCTGGATGCGACCGTCACCGGCGCGGCCACGGCCCGCCTGTCCGGCACCGTCGCGCTGCGCGGTGACACCACCGTGGACGTGACCGTGTCGCGGATCGGCGCCAAGCACCGCCTCGCCGCCTGGACCCGCGTGCTCGCCCTCGCCGCGAGCGACCCGAGCCGGAGCCCCACCGCCGTCCTGATCGGTCGCCACAAGGACGACCCTGCGCGTGCCGCCAGACCGATCAGCCTCGATCCCGCCAGCGCCGCCATCGACGCGCACACCGAGCTGGGATGGCTCGTGGAGCTGTACGTCCGGGGCCACCGTGAGCTGCTGCCGCTGCTGCCCGCGACCTCGGAGGCCTACGCCAAGGCGCGGGCCGAGGGCGAGGAGCACGACGCGGCGATCGCCGCCGCCGAGGCGGCGGCCTGGCAGCGGTTCGACCCGGTCCTCTGCGACGGTGCGGACCCCTACGTCGTCCAGGCGCTCGGCGCCGACACCGAGCTGGCGGAGGTCGCCGCGCACCACCCCTTCGCTGCGGAGGCGATCCGCCTGTGGGGGCCGCTGCTGGCCGCTGAGGGCCGCGCATGAGCGCCACCTTCGCCGCCGACGGTGAGCTGCCCACGACCTCGCTCGCGCTGGAGGCCAGCGCCGGGACCGGCAAGACCTGGACGCTGACCTCCCTGACGGTCCGCTACGTCGCTGAGCACGGCATCGAGCTTCCCGAGCTGCTGCTCGTGACCTTCACGCGGGCGGCCACCGCGGAGCTGCGGGACCGGGTCCGGCGGCGGCTCGCCGAGGCAGCCGAGGTGGTCGAGGCCCGGCTCGCCGCCGGTGCGGCCTGGACGCCGACCGAAGACGTCGTGCTCGACCACCTCGTCACCAGCGCCGAGCAGGCCCCGGACGTCGACGCGCAGCTGCGGTTGCGGGCCGAACGCCTCCGGCAGGCGGCGACGCAGCTGGACGAGGCCACCATCTCCACGATCCACGGGTTCTGCCAGACCATGCTGCGGCACGCCGCGCTGGAGGCCGGGGTCGAGTTCGATGCGGTCCTCCTCGAGGACGATGCGGACCTGCTCGGCGAGCTCGTCGACGACCATCTCGCGCGCGAACTGCGACCGGCCGACCCGACGTGGGTCCGGTACCTGCAGGCGGTGGGCGGTGTGGACCGCGAGCGGCTCGCGGCCCTGGCCCGACTGGTCGCCGGCCTGCCGACGCTGCAGCTGTCCCCCCGCATCGAGGACGGCGACGCCGGTGACCTCGCACCATGGCAGGACGCCGTGGCGCGGTTCGCGGCGGTGTGGCGGGGAGGTGGCCGGGACCGCGCGCTCGAGCTGTTCGGGGAGCTCGCGCAGGCCGGAGCGTTCGAGAACCCTCGGCAGAAGACCCACACGGACGCCACAGCGGCAGCGCGTGCGACCGAGGTCGATGCCTGGCTCGCCGCCGCACCGGAGGTGCCTCCTGTTCTCGCCCGGACGAAGCCGGGGGAGCTCCACCACGCCGACAACCCGCCCTTCACCCTGTTCACCAGCCGCGCCATCGGCTCGAAGCTCGCACCCGGGCGGCGGATCGGTGACGAGCCGCTGGTGGCTGCGGCGGACGAGCTGCTCGCGGCCGTCACCATCCCGGCGACGCGTTTCCTGCACCGGGCGGCGACCACCTTCTGGCGCGAGCTGGACCTGCGCAAGCGCCAGCGCACCGTCCTGACCTTCGACGACCTGCTGCGGCGGCTCGCGGCGGCGCTCGAGGAACCGAGCACCCGAACGGCCGTGCTCGCCGCCATCCGCCAGCGCTACCGCGTCGCCCTCGTCGACGAGTTCCAGGACACCGACCCGGTCCAGTGGCGCATCTTCTCGGCGTTGTTCGCCCCCACCGACCCGTTCATCCTCATCGGCGACCCGAAGCAGGCCATCTACGGCTTCCGGGGCGCCGACGTCCACACCTACGTGCAGGCGCGCGACACCCGGCCGGGGCAGGCCACCCTCGCGACCAACCACCGCAGCGACGCGTCCTTCGTCGCCGCCTGCAACCACCTGTTCGGCCGGTCCGGCGCCTTCGCCACCCCCGACATCCCCTACCACGCCGTCGGCGCCAAGCACGACGACCGCGTGGTCGCCTCCGACGGTCGGGCCGCCCTGCAGGTGCGCCTGCTGACCCGCGACGCCGGAGAGCTCGCGCGCCGCGGGAGCCCGCCGCAGCTGGTGAAGCGCTGGGCCGACCGTGCGCTGCCCCGCGACGTCGCCGACGTGGCTGCGGGCCTGCTCACCGGTGGTGTCCGGATCGACGGCGCGCTGCTCGCGCCGCAGGACCTCGCTGTGCTGGTCCGGACCAACCGACGGGCGCTCGCCGTCCAGCAGGCGCTCACCGAGGCGGGCATCCCTGCGGTGATCCAGCGCGGCGGCAGCGTGTTCGAGACGGAGGAGGCTGAGGCGCTCCAGCGGCTGCTGATCGCCATGCTGCGGCCCAGCGCGCAGCGATCCGCGGTCGCGGCGGCCGCCACGCGCCTGTTCGGGCGGGACGCTGCCACCCTGCTCGCCCAGCTCGAGGCGCTGGAGACCGCCGAGCCGGGCACCGCCGATCTCGCCGCACGGTGGGACACCTGGATCGCGTCGCTGACCCGCTGGGGGGTGCGGTGGCAGCGTGACGGGGTCCTCGCCGCCGTGCAGCAGGCGATGGAGGAGGAGGGCGTCGCGACCCGCCTGCTGCGCTGGGAGGACGGTGACCGCCGGCTCACGAACCTGCGGCACCTCCTCGAGCTGCTCCATGGGGAGGAGGTCGCCTCGGGTGCGACCGGCAACACCCTGGTGGAGTGGCTGGCTGCGCGCCGCACCGACACCGCTGAGGGGGTCCCGGCCGGGACCGCCACCGAGCTGCGGCTCGAGGCGGACGCGCAGGCCGTCAGGGTCGTGACGATCCACGGCAGCAAGGGGCTGCAGTACCCGGTCGTGCTCTGTCCCGATCTGTGGGACGGCCGGCGCAAGGGCGACGACACCCTGCTGCGGTTCCACGACCCGGACATCGACGATCTCGACCGGGCCATCACCCTCGACGTCGAGGTGGATCCGCACGATCCCCGCCGGCAGCGCAACCTCGGGCTGGCGCGCTGGGAGGCCCGCACCGAGCAACTGCGGCTCGCCTACGTCGCGCTGACGCGGGCCCAGCACCGCGCCATCGTGTGGTGGGGGCCGCTGTCGGACAGCCAGGACGCGGCGCTCGCGAGCCTGCTGCACGGGCACGCCCTGGAGGGCACCGACCCGACGAGCGACCCCGCCGGCTACCTCGACGCGGCCGCCGATCGCGTCCGAGCCGCTGGGGACGACCGGTTCCTCGCGGACGTGGCTGCGCTGGCTGCGGGGTCCGAGGGCAGCATCGGGGTGGAGGTCGTCAGGGCGATCGCCGCCGCGCCCCGCTGGGAGGCGCCGTCGGCTGAGATTCCGGTGCTCGAGGCGCGTCCGGCGACCCGCCGGCTCGACCGGCGATGGGGGCGGACCAGCTTCTCGGGGCTCGTACGTCAGGCCCACCCGGCTAGCCACGACCATGACGCTGGCGGGCTCGGGTCCGTGCCCGATCTCGGCGACGGCCGCGACGTGGACGCCGAGGTGGAACGGATCGATGAGACCTCGGAGGTGGACGCGTCCTCCGCGCCGGCAGGCGAGCCGGAGGTGCCGCTGGGCCGGTTCCCGCGGGGCCCGGGGCCGGGCACCTTCCTCCACGACGTGCTCGAGCACCTCGACCTCCCCCGCGCCGGGGACGACCGCGAGCTCCTGCCCCTGCTGGAACGGATGGAGGCCCGCCACGGGATCGACCCCGGCCACCGAGCGGCCGTCGTCCGCGGGCTGCGTCAGGCTCTCGCCACCTCGCTCGGGGCCGAGGTCGCCGGGCTGCGGTTGGCGACGCTGTCGCGGGGTGACCGGCTCGACGAGCTCCGCTTCGAGCTGCCGGTGGCCACCGGGAACGCAACCGGCTCGCCAGCGCTCACCCTGGGGGCCATCGCCGAGCTGCTCACGAGCACCGATGATGCGCTGCTGCAGGCGGCGGGGGAGCGGCTCGGTGATCCGGCGCTGGCCACCGGGTTCCGGGGCTACCTCAACGGGAGCATCGACCTGCTCGCCCGCCTGCCGGACGGTCGGGTGTTCGTCGCCGACTACAAGTCGAACTGGTTCGGGGATCGGACCACCGGCCGCTCGGTCGCAGCGGACTACCGACCCGAGCGTCTCGCCGAGGCGATGCTCCACCATCACTACGTGCTGCAGGCGCTGCTGTACCTGGTCGCGGCGCACCGCTACCTGCGCTGGCGTCTGCCGGGCTACGACCCGGACCACCACCTCGTCGGAGCCGGCTACCTGTTCCTGCGTGGGATGGTCGGCGCGCCGGACGCCAGCACGGGGGTGCTGTGGGTGCAGCCCGGTGGCGGGCTGCTCACCGAGCTGAGCCGACTGCTGGATCGGGGGGTCGCATGAGTACTCCCGCCCCGGTGCGCGCCGGTCCAGCGCAGCCTGATCTCCTGGCGGCCTTCCACCGCGCTGGCGTGCTGTCGGATGCGGACGTCCGGCTCGCGGTCCGGCTCGGTCGGATCGGCGGGGAGGACGACGCCGAGGTGCTGCTCGCCACCGCGCTCGCCCTGCGTGGCCCGCGTTTCGGCCACGTCTGCGTGGACCTGCCGCGCATCGCGGCGACCGTGGCGGTCGAGCCGGGCCCGGGCCAGGACGCGCCGACGGGCGACGGACCCCTCGCGGCCCCTGCCGACCTGCCCTGGCCGGAGCCAGGCGCGTGGGCCGCCCGTCTCTCCGCCAGCCCCCTGGTGCGGCCCGAGGGTGAGAGCCACGGGGAAGGTGCGGCGGGGGGCGGGGGCGCGACACCGCTCGTCCTCGCCGGCGACCGGCTCTACCTCGACCGCTACTGGACCTACGAGCGGCGGCTGGCCGGGGCGCTCCAGGAGCGCTCGGTCGAGCCCGCCGCTGGCGCTGCGATCGCACCCGCCCAGGTCGGCGCCTGGCTCGACGCGCTGTTCGGCAGCGCCGACGCCCTCGATCGGCAGCGCCTCGCTGCGGCGGTGGCGCTCCGCCGTCGGCTGACGGTGATCGCCGGCGGTCCGGGCACCGGCAAGACCTACACCGTGGCGCGCGTCCTCGCGCTCCTGCACCGCGCCGCAGGGACCGCACCCGAGGCCCCCCCGTTGCGCGCCGCGGTCGCCGCCCCGACCGGGAAGGCGGCCGCACGGTTGCAGGAGTCGCTGCGCGAGGCCCTCGAGGACCTCCACCTCGCGCCCGGGATCCACACGGCCATGGCCCGGACGCCCGCGTCCACGATCCACCGGCTCCTCGGGGTGCACCCCGGATCCCCGACCCGGTTCCGCCACGACGCCCGGCGGCCGCTACCGCACGACGTCGTCATCGTCGACGAAGCCTCGATGGTCTCCCTGCCGCTGATGGCCAAGCTCGTCGACGCCGTCAGGCCCGACGCACGCCTGATCCTGCTCGGCGATCGCGACCAGCTTGCCTCGGTGGAGGCCGGGGCGGTCTTCGGGGACCTGTGCGGCCCGGACGGCAGCCGTCCGGTGCTGCGGTTCTCCACCCCGGCCGTCTCCGCGCTCCGCCCGCTGGCCGGCGCGGACCTGCAGGCCGCGGTGACGCCGGCACCCGAGCCGGGCATCTGGGACGCGATCGTCCGGCTGGACCGCAACCGCCGCCAGGAGGACGCCGAGACGCTCGCCAAGGTGACCGCGACCATCCAGCGTATGGGGCCGGGTGACGCCGAGCAGGTGGTGGCCGAGCTGCGCCGCGGGGCCTCGGCGGGTGGCGACGCCGAACGCGTGCGGCTGCTCGAGCCCGACGA
Source organism: Nitriliruptoraceae bacterium (assembly GCA_046541215.1). Lineage (GTDB taxonomy): Bacteria > Actinomycetota > Nitriliruptoria > Nitriliruptorales > Nitriliruptoraceae > T1Sed10-7. The sequence continues at coordinate 6,693 of JBKHDS010000009.1, read as the reverse complement.
GGACGGTCGGGTGGCGGCGGGGCTGCTCGAGGAGGTGGCCGGCACCTACGGCCGGGTCGTGGAGGCGGCCCTGGAGGGCGAGGACCCGGCCACGGTGCTCGGCGAGCTCACGGCGGTACGGGTGCTGTGCGCGCGACGGCGCGGGCCCGACGGGGTCGAGGCGTGGAACCGGGCCATCGAGCGGGTCCTGGCCCGACGGGTGGACGGCTTCCGACCCGACCAGCGCTGGCCGATCGGTCGGCCCCTGCTCGTGACCCAGAACGATCCCGCCGTGCGACTGTTCAACGGCGATGTCGGGGTCCTGCTGCCGGACCCGGCCGACCCCCGACAGGTCCTGGCCGCCTTCTGGGCCCCGGACGGCAGCGTCCGGACGCTCCGCCCGACCCGGCTGCCGGCGTGCGAACCGACCTTCGCGATGACGATCCACAAGAGCCAGGGCTCGCAGTTCCGGCACGCCGTGGTGGTGCTGGGGGAGCGACCGTCCCCGCTCCTGACCCGCGAGCTCGTCTACACGGGGGTGACCCGGGCCTCCGAGCGGGTCACCGTCCTGGCACCGGGCGGCATCGTGGCCGCGGCGCTCGCCCGTCCGATCGAGCGCTCCTCGGGCCTCCAGCACCGGCTCTGGGCCGACCAGCTCACCTGACCAGCGGCCGTTCCCCCCCGCCGGCCGTGGGGCTAGCGTGGGTCCGGACCTCGACGGTGGCAGCCCGGACCACGCAAGGGGCACCCTGATGACGGACGGCGATGACCCGGAGCGTCCGGATCTGGAGGATCCCTTCGTGGTCGCGCCGGGGGGCTGGCACCGTCGGACGACGCTGCGGGACGGGACCCGCGTGCTGCTCCGGCAGATCCGTCCCGGAGACCAGGACCGGCTCGCCGCGGGGCTGAGCCGGTTGTCACCCACCTCGCGCTACCTCCGGTTCCACGCCGACGTTGAGCAGCTGACCGACCGCCAGCTCGACTACCTCACCGACGTGGACCACGTCGAGCACGAGGCGCTGGTGGCGCTCGACCTCGACGCCCCGGAGATCCCCGGCGTCGGCGTGGCCCGCTACATCCGCGATCCCTACGAGCGCCAGGTCGCCGAGGCCGCCGTGACCGTCGCCGACGAGTACCAGGGCCGGGGGGCGGGCACGCTGCTGCTCGGTGCCCTCGCCGCGCGTGCTCGCGCGGTCGGGATCGAGGTGTTCCGCAACTACGTGCTGGACTCGAACGAGGTGATGCTGGAGGTCTTCGACGACCTCGGCGCGGTCCGGGAGCGCGAGAGCGATCGGCTGTGGCAGGTGGACCTCGCGCTCCCTGAGCACGAGCGCGATCTGCCGGACTCCCCGGCCGGCCGTGCGTTCATGGCTGCGGCACGTGATGGGCACCGGCTCGCCAGCCTGTTCCCGCCGATCTGGCCACGCCGCCCCGACCGTATCCAGCCGCCACGCACCACCGTGGAGGCGATCGATGAGGAGATCCGCGGGCTCCGTGAGGAGCTCGGGGCATGGCTGCTGGCCCGCGACCAGCGGCGAACCAGCTGGCCGGACGCGGGGCTGGAGCGGTCCACCGACGAGCCTCGCGAGGTAGCGGAGGTCGACGACACCGGGTCGTCGCAGGACGAAGGGGAGGGAAGACCATGAGGTTCACGGACAAGGTCGTGGTCGTCACCGGCGGCGCGTCGGGGATCGGCCGGGCGACGGCGGTGCGGTTCGCCGCGGAGGGAGCGTCGGTCGTGGTCGCCGACGTCACCGACGACGCCGGCAACGAGACCGTCGCGATGATCGAAGAGGCCGGCGGCCAGGCGCTCTTCCAGCACGCCGACGTCAGCTCCGACGCCGATGCTGCCGCGCTCGTCGCCACCGCGACGGACACCTACGGGGGGCTCGATATCGCGGTGAACAACGCCGGCATCCTCGGGCACTTCATGCCGGCGGCGGACATCCCGCTGGAGGAGTTCGATCGCATCATGGCGATCAACGTGCGCGGGGTGTTCCTCGGCATCAAGCACCAACTGCCCGCGATCGTGCAGCGCGGCGGCGGCGCGATCGTGAACGTCGCCTCGGCGGCGGGCTACCTCGCCCAGCCCTTCGCCGCGGCCTACACGGCCAGCAAGCACGCCGTGCTGGGGTTGACGAAGGCCGCGGCGCTGGACCACGCGCGGTCCGGGGTCCGGATCAACTCGGTCTGCCCGGGCGGGGTCGCGACGAACATCGCCGCCCACCTCGACCTGTCCGGGATGGGTGACGCACCGGACCCGCACCCGATCGGCCGGTCCGCCGACCCCGCCGAGATCGCGACGGCGATCCTGTGGCTCGCGAGCGACGAGGCCTCGTTCGCGATCGGCTCGAACGTGCTGGTCGACGGTGGTCTGACCCTCAAGCTCGGGTAGGTGTGGGGGCTTCGGAGCCGGCGCCGGCACGCCGGGACGCCGGCTCCGTTGCCGGCCTGCTCACCGGCTGCTGGCTAGGGGGTCAGTGTTCGCCCGCTTACCGGCTGCTGGCGAGCGGGGTCCGATGTCCCCCGCTCAGAGGCCGCTGGCGGGGGGTCAGAGCTCACCTGCTGCCAGACGGCGGCGCACCTCGGCGGCGCGATCGCGAACCTCGTCGAGGTCGCGGAGCCGGTCGAGGGTCGTGTAGGGCCGCGCGAGCCGGTGGTTGTCGCCGAGCTCGTCCCGGTTGCGATCGAGCAGGTCCCAGTACAGGGTCGTGAACGGGCAGGCGTCCTCGCCGGTGCGCTGGCGCGGGTCGAACCGGCACTCGCCGCAGTGGTCGCTCATGCGGTCGAGGTAGGCGCCGCCGGACACGTACGGCTTCGTCGACATCCTGCCGCCGTCGGCGAAGGTGCCCATCCCGAGGACGTTGGGGACCATCACCCACTCGTGGGCGTCGATGAACGCTGCGTGCATCCAGTCGGTGAGGGCCCGCGGATCGACGCCGGCGCTGGTGGCGAGGTTCGCGAGCACCATCAGCCGCTGGATGTGGTGGGCGTAGGCGTGATCGTGGATCGACCGCACCGTATCGGCGACGCAGGCAAGGTCGGTCCCAGCGTCGCCGGTGAAGGCCGGGGGGACCGGGAGGTCGGCACCGAGGTGGTTCTGCTCGAGCCAGCCGGGCATCCAGCGGTGGTACACCGCCCAGGTGAACTCACGCCAGCCGAGGATCTGGCGCACGAACCCCTCCACGGCGTTCAGCGGTGCGTGGCCGTCGTGATACGCCGACTCGACCGCCTCGAGCACCTCCTTGGGGTGGAGCAGACCCAGGTTCAGGGCGTGGCTGAGCAGCGAGTGGTGGAGCGACCAGGCGCCGCCCACCATCGCGTCCTGGTGGGTGCCGAAGGTCGGGAGCGCCGCGTCGACGAAGTGGCGCAGGCGGGCGAGCGCACGCCGACGGGTCGTCGCCCAGGTGCCGTCCGGTCGGGCACCCGGCAAGCCATCGGGGAGCCAGTGCTCCAGCGTGTCGCGGTCGAGAGCATCGAGCTTGGAGCGCACCGGGCGTGGCGCCGTCGTCGCGAGCTCCGCGGTGGGCGGCTCGCGGTTGTCCTGGTCGTAGTTCCACCGGCCCCCGACGGGCTCGTCCCCGTCCATCAGGATCCCGGTCTCGCGGCGCCGCCAGCGGTAGAACTCCTCCATGCGGACCCGCTCCCGGTCGCCGACCCAAGCGTCGATCTCGCGCCAGTGGCACAGGAAGTGGTCGTTGTCCACCACCTCGACGCCGAGCTCATCGAGGAGCCGCCGGCCGGGCAGGCTCGCGGGCTCCATGGCGTGGACCTGGGTGGGCGCATGCTCGGCGACGTGGGCGTCGAACCCGTCCCGCATGCTGTCGGCTCGGCGCAGATCCACGGTGTAGCCGCGCTGCTCGAGCTCGGCCGCGAAGTGCCGCATCGCGGAGACGACGAGGTGGGCCTTCTGGAGGTGCCAGCGGCGCTCGCGGAGCTTCGCGGTGCTGACGACCATCAGCACCCGGGTGTCGGCCGGGGACGCGTCGCGCAGGTGCGCGAGGTCGGTGTTGAGCTGGTCGCCCCAGATCCACACCGTCCGCATGGCTGCCCCCTGCTCGTCCTGCGTTCGGAGCGTCGAGCGAGACCGGACGCCCCGCCGGGAGCGTTCCGGACGCCTTCGCCGGGCGTGGCCCGCTCGCGCTCCCGGTGATCGTGCGGAGGGGCGTCCTGGCTGAGGCTCTCCTGTTGGCGCCTACTGCTTGGTGCTCTCCCGGATCACGAGCACCGGCGCCTTCGCGTGCCGGGTCACCTGCTCGGAGACCGAACCGAGCCGCAGCCCCCGGAAGCCGCCACGTCCTCGGTGGCCGACCACGACCATGTCGGCGTCCTTCGAGCGTTCCACGAGCGCGCGCGACGGCCGGCGATCGGCCAGCACCGACCACTCGACCCGCAGGCCCGTGAGGTCCACGTCGACCTCATCGAGCCATGCACCGAGCTTGTCGGCGTACTGGGTCCGGACCTGCTCGATCTCCTTGCGGGTGTCCTTCCCCTTCTCCGGCGGGACGGGGAACGCCGTCACCTGCTCGGGGGGACTGAAGACGTAGACGACCTCGAGGACGGCGTCGCGCAGACGGGCCTCCTCCGCGGCCTGCTTGAGCGCCAGGATCGAGGCGTCCGAGGTATCGACGCCGACGAGGATGCGGTGCATATCCATGGGTCCTCCGTTCGCGGCTGGCGAGGGGCGTAGGTCGGCGTTCGACACCTGCGGCACGTGTCTGATGGGCGCGGCGACGGGAGGTTCCCGGACGCCCCGTGCCGTGACGGTGGGTCAGGGCTCGTCCGGTGGCGGCGTTCGGCCGGCGCGGCCCTCCGCTTCCGGCCGCCGGGCCGCGGTGGGCGCGTGCTCGCGCACCTCGGTCTCGTCCTCACCCTCGAACAGCGGGCCGGCCGCGACCTCCTCGAGCGTGACCCCGTCCCGCTCGCTCCGCAGACCCTTGAAGATCCCGAGCATCACGATCACGAGCACCACGGTGAACGGCAGCCCGGTCGTGATCGCGGCTGCCTGCAGCGCCCGCAGCCCGCCGGCCACGACGAGCGTCGCTGCGACGGCGCCCTCGGTCAGGGCCCAGAACACCCGCAGCCCGACCGGTGGGTTGAGGCTCCCCCCCGAGGCGATCATGTCGATCACGAAGGACCCGGAGTCGGAGCTGGTGATGAAGAACACCGTGATCACGAACATGGTCACGATGGTCGTGACGAGCGGCAGCGGTAGCGCGTCGAGCATCGCGAACATCGCCACCGACTCGTCGAAGCCCGCGTCCGCGATCGCTCCGTAGATGTCGGCGGTGCCCTCAGCCTGGAACAGCAGGGCGGTGTTGCCCATCACGGTGAACCACAGGAACGAGACGGCGACCGGGACGATCAGCACGCCGAGGATGAACTCGCGGATGGTCCGGCCACGCGAGATCCGGGCGATGAACATCCCGACGAAGGGAGCCCAGGAGATCCACCAGGCCCAGTAGAACACCGTCCAGCTCGACAGCCACCCAGCGTCCGCCTCGGAGTAGCTGCCGGCCCAGAACATCAGCTCGACGAAGTTGGCGAGGTAGTTGCCGACGTTCTCGACGTAGGCGCCGAGCAGCAGCACCGTGGGGCCGGCGATGGCCACGAACAGCAGCAGCACGCCCGCCAGGGTGATGTTGAGCTCCGACAGCCGACGGATGCCCTTGTCCAGCCCCGAGACGACCGACGCGGTCGCCGCGAGCGTGATCAGCCCGATGAGCACGACCTGCGGGCCGACGCCGATCGGTAGGTCGAAGGCCGAGTTCAGGCCTGCGTTGATCTGGGCGACCCCGAGCCCGAGCGAGGTGGCGATGCCGAACATCGTGCCGAAGATGGCGAGGATGTCGACGAGGTTGCCGGCCCAGCCCTCGACCTTGTCGCCGATGAGCGGGTAGAGGGCCGAGCGGATCGTCATCGGCAGGTCGTGCCGGTAGCCGAAGTAGGCGAGCGACAGCCCGAGCACCGCGTACACCGACCAGGCACCGAGCCCCCAGTGGTGGAAGGTCAGCACCATCGCGTCCAGCGCGGCTGCCTCGCTCCCGCCCTCGGTGCGCGGGGCGTCGATGAAGTGGTAGACGGGTTCCGCGACACCCCAGAACACGAGCCCGATGCCCATCCCGGCGCTGAACAGCATCGCGAACCAGGTCACGTAGCTGTAGTCGGGCCGGGAGTCGTCGGGTCCGAGCCGGATCCTGCCGTAACGGCTGACCACGAGGCCCAGCAGGAACAGGATGAACGCGGCAACCGCGGCGATGAAGAACCAGCCGAGGTTGTCGGTGATCCAGGTGCGCGCCGCACCGAGGCTCTCCGGGGCGAGGCCCACGACGTTGCCGTCGGCGTCGGTGGAACTGAAGACCGTCCCGAAGATCACGAAGCCGAGGATCAGGGCTGCGGAGACGGGGAAGACCACCGGGTGGATGTGCTGCTTGACCTTGTCGATCGCTGTCATCGAGACGCACCTCTCGTGTGCTCACGTCCACCAGCGGGGACCACGCGGGGTGCGCAGCGTGTGACACCAGCGGCTCCCCTCGGAGCAGCCCGGTCGGGCATCGGTGGCGTCGTCTCGGCGGCCCGCCGGGGCCGTCGTCGTTCTCGACCGTACGGGCGCGCCCAGCGCACGGCAACCTGGTCCGTCGGGCGGGGCGGGAGCTGCGCCGCAGCGCGGGGCGCGAGGGCGGCGGCCCGGCTGGCGCGGCGCGGGTGGTGCGG
>JBKHDS010000008.1:0-18095 GCA_046541215.1 Nitriliruptoraceae bacterium | reverse complement strand
GTCCTGGGCGCCGGTGAGCAGCTTCGTCGGGGTGCGGGTCCGGGCCGTGTGGTAGCGCGCCGCCTCGTCCTGGATGCGGGCGAGCAGGACATCCTCATCACCGACGCCGTCGCCGCCTGCGCTAGCGTCCAGCACGGCGGCGAGCGAGGAGGAGGTGCCGAGCGCCAGGGCATCGAGGCTGCGTCCCTGGCGGAACCGCAGCGCCTCGAGCAGCGCGAGGTCGGTGTGCTCGGCGAGCAGCCGCTGGAGCTCGTCATGCGCCTCGTCGCCGGTGAGTTGCCGCCGCGTCGGCGTGGCGATCGTGAGCTCGGTCGCCGGCTGCTTGTTGAACCGCTTGCGGATCGTCAGCCGGTGCGGCCCGATGGTCAGCTCGGCGGCGACGGTGGTTGCCACGTCCCGGTCGACGGGCTTGAGCGCGCGCACGTGCTTCTTGCCGGCCCGGTCCCGCTCGTGCAGCAGCACGTCGAGCGCGTCGAACAGCGTCGTCTTGCCGGTCTCGTTCGGTGCCTCGATGACCGTCACCCGGTCGGTGGTGAGCGCCACCTCGGCGTGTCGCAGGCCCCGGACATCCTCGAGGACGATGCGGTGGATCCTCATCCGGAGGTCCCCTGATCGGCGAGACGCAGCAGCAGGGCGAGCGCGTCGGTGGCGACCTCGCCCTCGGGGCCGCCGGCCTGCGCGGTGGCCAGCAGACGGTCGCGGGCCAGCGCGGCGTAGCCGGTGAGCGGCAGCGCGGCGACGTCCGCCTCGGTGACCACCACGGCCAGGTCCCGGTGCCGGTCGGCGTGTTCGAGCGCGGCGACGGCCAGCGCGCGCGTGGCGAGCAGCTCGTCGAGCCGGGTCGCCTGGGCCAGGTCCAAGGTGCCCGTGACGCTGACCTTCACGATCGCGCGCTCGGGCTGCTCGAGCCGGTCGAGGTCGGCAGCGAGGGCGTCGAGGTCCTCCGCGCCAGCGACCTCGCGATGGATGCGGTGGAAGCGCCAGGTCCCGACCTCGTGCCGGGTGACGACCGGGACGGTGTGACCGAGGTCCACCACCAGCGCGGTCCCCGGGTCGACCTCGTCGTAGTCGGTGGGCTCGGGGGCACCCGAGTACCAGACGTGCCCGGCCGCGTCCACGCGGGTGCAGGAGTGCCGGTCACCGAGCGCCACGTAGCGCACGCGCCCCTCCTCGGTCGCGCGCGTGACCCGGCTGAGGTCGATCGTCCCCGCCGCGGCGAACCCTCCCGCCACCTCGGCGACGCTGCCGTGACCGACGACGATGCGGCAGGCACCGTCGGCGGGAGCCGCCTCGCACACCTCGGCGGTGAGGTCCGCGAGGGGCTGCTTGCTCGTCCACGGCGCCCCCAAGACCTCGAGCCCTTCGACCGGGACGCGCGGTCTGCGGTCGTTCAGCACCTCGACGTGGTCGGGGCAGCGATCACGGAAAACCGTCGAGCGCCACACGGAGCCAGGACCGATCGGGTCGTGGTTGCCGGGCAGGAGGTAGACCGGCACCGGCACGCCGCGCAACGCGTCCAGGGTCCGCTGGACGGTCCGCGCATCCGGGTGGTGGGTCTCGAAGACGTCGCCGGCGACCACCATGCAGGCGCACTCCTCGGCCGCGGCGAGCTCGCCCAGGCGCCGGATGGCGTCCACGCGAGCCTGGGCGAACCGACCCTGGTCCTCGGCGTCGAGGTAGTGGCGGGTCATCCCGAGCTGCCAGTCGCTGGTGTGGAGCACGCGCACGCGGGACCTTCCGTGGGAGACGGAGCGGCACCCTAGCGACGCCCGGTGACGACGCGTGGCGGGCTGCCGACGCCTGTGGACGACACCCGGCGCTGCGCACGGAACCTCCCTCTGGAGAGGTTCCGTGCACGTTCGCGCGCCGCGCCGCCCGATGGTCCGCACGGAACGTCCCTCTGGAGAGGTTCCGTGCACGCGCGCGCCCGACGTGGCCGCCGCACCGCCGCGCCGCCCGGCCGCGCCGCGCCCTCAGTCGCCGCGGAACCGCTGCTCCCGCCAGGGGTCGCCGACGTCGTGGTAGCCGCGCTCCTCCCAGTACCCCCGCACGTCGCGGTCGAGTAGCCGGAGCTCGGTGACCCACTTCACCGACTTCCAGCCGTACAGGTGCGGGACCACGAGCCGCAGCGGACCCCCGTGCTCGCGCGCGAGCGGCTCCCCGTCGTGCGCCCAGGCCAGCAGGACATCGTCAGCCTGCAGGTCCTTCAGGGCCAGGTTCGTGCTGTAGGCGGGGTAGCCGGAGACGACCGCATGGGTCGCCTCGGCGCGGACCCCCGCGCGCGCCAGCACGTCGGCGACCCGTACCCCGGTCCAGGTGTTGTCGAGCCGGCTCCAGGTGGTGACGCAGTGGAAGTCGCGGGTCCGCTCCACCGCGCCCAGCTCCTCGAGATCGTCGAACCCCAGCACGAGCCGCTCCGACACCAGCCCCGTGACCACGAGCCGCACGTCCGAGCGGGACCAGTCGGGCGCCCGCCCCACGTGCAGCACGGGGAAGCCGGCGGTGAGATGCTGCCCGGGCGGCACGCGCGCCGCGTCCTCCACCCGGGTCGGCGCCACCGCGACCCCGGGGCTCGGGCCGAGCAGCGTCGCCACCTCGAGCGCGTCGAGATCGGCGACCCGGCGCGCGATCGCGCCGGCGAGCTCCAGGCGCTGGTCGTCGTCCGCGACCGCCTCGAGGTGGCCGCGGGCTTCGGCCAGCAGCTCGGCGGCCTGCGCACGCACGGCCCCGGGCGACCGGCGCGAGGCGGCGGCCTTGGCGACGTCGTCGGCTCGGCGCAGCAGGCGCGTGATGGTCGCTGGCGCGTCGGACATGGCGAACCTCCGGTAGCTGGGCGGCTCGGGCGACCGACAGCCTGGCACATCCACGCCCCGCCAGCACCCGCCGCCGCCCGCCAGCACCCGCCGCCGCCCGCCAGCACCCGCCCCCCCACCGGCCCCGGGCCGATGCCACGGCACCCGGCGGTCGGTGGCAGACTCGGGCCTGGTCCCCCAACCAGGAGCAACCATGGCACCGATCCTGACCGTCGACGGCGCAACCCCGCAGATCGATCCCACCGCCTTCGTCGCCGACACCGCGATCGTCGCCGGCCACGTCACGCTCGCCGCCGGCGCGTCGGTGTGGTTCGGGTGCGTGCTCCGCTCCGAGCGCAGCACCATCACGGTCGGGCGGGACTCCAACCTCCAGGACCTCACCGTCGTGCACACCGACGAGGGCATCCCCGCCACGATCGGCGACCGGGTCACGGTGGGCCACCGGGCCGTGCTGCACGGTTGCACGGTCGAGGACGATGCGCTCATCGGCATGGGGGCGATCCTGCTGAACGGCTCGCACGTCGGTGCGGGCGCGGTGGTCGCCGCCGGCGCCGTGGTCCGCGAGGGCCAGCACGTGCCGGCGGGCACCCTCGCGGTCGGTGTGCCCGCTCGCATCCGCGACGACGTCGAGCTCCCGCCGATCCCGCGCCGCAACGTCGCCGGCTACCTCGCGCTCGCCGGGATCTACCGTGAAGCCCGTCCCGCCCCACCGACGCCCGAGCCCACCGCGCCGACACCGGGCCCGACCCCTCAGGACCAGCCGTGACCGACCTCAACGCCCCGGTCTGGCCGACCGACACCCACCGCATCCTCGCGGACCTGGTCGCCTTCCCCTCGGTGAGCCGGACCTCGAACCTCGAGCTGTTGGCCTACGTCGAGGAGTTGCTCGACGCGCACGACATCCCCTCCCACCGTGGTCCGGATCCGACCGGCACGCGCGCCAACCTCGTCGCCCGCATCGGCCCGGAGGTTGCCGGAGGCGTCGTGCTGACCGGCCACACCGATGTCGTCCCGGTCGAGGGGCAGCCCTGGCGCGCCGACCCGTTCGTCCTGCGCGACGAGGGTGAGCGGCTCGTCGGACGCGGGACGACCGACATGAAGGGGTTCCTGGCGAGCGTGCTGGCCCACGTGCCAGCCATGGCCGCGGCCGACCTCGCGCGGCCGATCCTGCTCGTGCTCACCTACGACGAGGAGATCGGCACGGTCGGTGCGCCGGGGGCGGTCGACCTCCTGCTCGCCACGCAGCCACACCCGGGCGCGGTCATCGTGGGCGAGCCGACACGCATGGCCCCGGTGGTCGCGCACAAGGGTGTCCGCGCCTTCACCACCGTGGTCGAGGGGCGGGACGGACACTCCTCCCAGCCGCAGCACGCCGCCAACGCCCTGGCCGCCGCGGCCCGGATCGCCACCTTCATCGACGACCTCGCGAGCCGCGTCGCAGCCGACGCACGAGACACCAGCTTCGAGCCGCCCCACACGACCTTCAACCTCGCCACCCTGCACGCGGGCCAGGCCATCAACATCATCCCGCGCCGCGCCGAGCTGACCTGGGAGTACCGGCCGGTCCCCGCCGACGACAGCGACGACCTGGCCGCCGAGGTGGAGCGCTTCGCCACCGAGGAGGTGCTCCCGCGCCTGGAAGCCACGCTCGGCGAGGGCAGCATCACGACGCGCGCGGATGCCGTGGCGCGTGGCCTGCGACCGGAGCCCGACGGCGCCGCGGAGGCGCTCGTGCGGCGGCTGACCGGCTCGACCGCACCGGGCGCCACCGTGCCCTACGGCACCGACGGGGGCCACTTCCAGGCGGCGGGACTGTCGACGGTGGTGTGCGGGCCCGGCTCGATCGAGCAGGCGCACCAGTGCGAGGAGTGGATCGCGACCTCCGAGCTCGCGGCGTGCGACGCGATGATGGTCGCGCTCATCGCCGAGCTGTCCGGACGCTGACCGCCGCCTGGCCCGGCCTCACCCGGCGAGCCGCTCCAGGACCGCAGCGTGCCGCGACAGGTCGTCGGCGGAGAAGAGCACGAACCGGACCACCCGGAGCGTGGACGGCTCGCCCAACGCCTCGCGTACCGTGGTGAGCGCCACCTCGGCCGCCTCGTCCATGGGGTAGCCGAAGACGCCGGTGGACAGCGCCGGCGTCCCCAGGCTCGCGAGCCCCTCCGTGGCCGCGAGCCGGCAGGCTGCCCGGTAGCAGCTCGCGAGCAGGTCGGCGGCCGGTTCGTCGCGCCCGTAGACCGGCCCGAGGGCGTGCAGGACGCGCCGGTTCGGCAGACCGAAGGCGTCGGTCGCGACCACCTCGCCCGGCGCGATCGGCGCGAGCGGTCGGCAGGCCCGGTCGAGCTCAGGGCCAGCCGCACGGTGGATCGCGCCAGCCACGCCCCCACCCGGTCGCAGCTCGGCGTTGGCCGCGTTGACGACCGCGTCGAGATCCGGCTGCCGGGTGATGTCTCCCTGGCGCAGCTCGATCCTCGCCCCGCCCACCTCGAGGTCGGTCCGCATCCGTTCCTCCTCAGCTCACGCTCGCGACCGTCCGGTTCACCCCCGCCAGACCGGCATGCCCGCCATGGTGTCGGCGATCGGTCGGATCTGGTCGTACCAGACCTCCTCGGCCGGACGCCGCGCGGAGGGGTGGAGGAGCTCCCGGAACCGGGCGAGGGGCGTGAAGGTGACCTTCCCGCCGACCAGACCGCACATCGCGCTCTCGGTGGACCCCTCCTCGAAGGTGCCGAGGAGGTGGTCCACGCACCGGACAGCCAGCCGCGTGGCCTGGATCCGGTCGAAGGGGCTCGGGTCGCCGCCCTGCTGGATGTGCCCGAGGATGGCCTGGCGCACGTCGAACAGCCCGCCGCCCTCCTTCTCGAACAGCGCCCACAGGAACGGGGTGGTGTACACCTCATCGGCACGCTCGCCGCGGATGATGACCCCGAGCCGCTGCCCCTGACGGAAGCGGTCGTTGAGGCAGGCGACGTCGTGCTTGAGGCGGTCGAGGGTGATGCCCTCCTCGGGCGTGTAGACGAACTCCGCGCCCGTGGCCAGCCCGCCGATCAGCGGGAGGTAGCCGGACTCCTTGCCCATGACCTCGACCACGAAGACGCGCGTGGAGGCCACGGCGGACTGCTTGATCTTGTCCAGGGCCACGACGATGGCGTTGAGGGCCGTGTCGGCCCCGATCGTCAGTTCCGTGGCGGGCAGGTCGTTGGAGATGGTGACGGGCAGGCACACGATCGGGATGCCCAGCTCGACATGCTCCTGCCGGGCCTCCCAGAGCGCCTCGGCCGCCACGTACCCGTCGAAGCTGCCGAACATCAGCACCCCGTCGATGCGGTGCTCGGCCACCTGCGCCGCGATCGCGGGGAGGTCCTCCGATGACGGCACGTAGCGCTTCGTCCCGAGCTCGGCACCACCCCGCGCGGTCCAGCCGTTCACCGACATCCAGTCCAGCGGCTCGACGCGGCCGTCGCGCAGCCCGGCGAAACCGCCATGGATGCCGAGCACCTCGTGCCCGCGGTCGAGGATCGTGCGGACCGCCGCCCGCACGGCGGTGTTCATGCCGGGCGCGAGCCCGCCACCGTGGACGATCGCGACGCGCCGCACCGCGCCCTGCTCCCCGTCGTAGGCGTGAGGTCGTGCCCGGACCAGGGTCCGCATCGTCTCGTAGGCCTCGACGAACCCCGAGCCTCGCAGCTGCATCGCCTCGTCGAACCGCTTCTCCTTCAGCAGCCCCGCGACCGCCTGCGTCTTCTCCACCGCCTGCATCAGCGGCGAGGTGACGATGCGGTTCTCGCGGATCCCAACGAGCAGGCCACCGTCGGCCGCGTTGCCGGCCGCCAGCTCCTGGACCGCCTGGTGGCCGCAGCGGGTCCCCAGCACCCGGTCGAAGGCGCTCGGGGCCCCCCCGCGCTGCACGTGCCCGAGCGTGGTGATGCGGGTGTCCTCGCCCAGACCCTCGGCGAGGATGTCCCGCACCCGCTCGGCGGTGATGCTCACGCCGTACCGGTCGCGCGCCCCCTCGGCGACGATCACGATGTTCTGCCGCCGTCCGATGCGGCGGCCGTCCTCGACCGTGCGTCGCAGCGCCTCCTCCCAGCTGGCCGTCTGCGGGGGCCGCTCGGGGATGAACACCCACTGCGCGCCGCTAGCGAGCCCGGCCATGAGCGCCAGGTACCCGCAGTTGCGCCCCATCACCTCCACGACGAAGGAGCGCTGGTGGCTGGAGGCCGTGGACAGCAACGCATCCAGTGCCTCGGTGATGCGGTGCAGGGCGGTGTCGGTGCCGACGGTCATGTCGGTGCCGAACATGTCGTTGTCGATCGAGCCGACGATGCCGACCAGTTGCAGCATCGGGTGCGCCTCGGCCCGCTCGGCGTCCACCTCGCCCGCCTCGACCAGCTCGGCGAGCAGTTCGGCCCACTCCGACTGGAGCAGGTTCGCGCCGGTCAGTGAGCCGTCCCCGCCGATCACCACGAGCGCATCGATGTCGCGCTCGATGAGGTTGCGCGCGGCCGTGCGCCGCCCCTCGCGGGTGCGGAACTCCTGGCTGCGCGCGGTGCCGATGACGGTGCCGCCTCGGTGCAGGATGCCACCGACGTGGGAGCTGTCGGCCTCCACGATCGCTGCGCCCCCGTCGACCATGCCGGCGTAGCCCTCGTGGATCAGGTAGGGCTGGATGCCGAGGTGGAGGGCGGTGCGGACCACGGCGCGGACGGCGGCGTTCATCCCGGCGGCATCGCCGCCGCTGGTCAGGACCCCGAGGCTCTGCGGCCGGCCCGCGCCGCCCGCCGGGTGCTCGCCCCCGTCGGCCGGCGCCGCGTCGGCCGCGGTCCCGTCGGATCCGGTCTCCTCGGGTTCGGTGGCGTCGGTCTCGTCGGGCGCGGTGGCGTCGGTCTCGTCGGTCACCAGGGCATCTCCGGGGTCGAGGTCACGGTCGAGGGCGCGATCGAGGTCGCACGGGGTGCGGGTGGGGCGGCCAGTGGGAGCGGCGGGGCGGCGGTGCGGACGGGCGAGGGGCGGCGCGGCACCGGCCTCAGGCGGGCGGCTGGTGGAGCCGCTGACGGTGCGCGGTGTGGTCGGGGACACGACGAACGTAGGTGGGATCGGTCAGCAGCGGGGACGTCACGAGCAGATCGGCGGTCGCCCGGTTGCTCGCGACCGGCACGTTCCACAGGGTCGCGACCCGCAGCAGGGCCCGCACGTCCGGCTCGTGGGGCTGGGCGGCGAGCGGATCCCACAGGAAGATCAGCACGTCGATGGCACCCTCGGCGATCATCGCCCCGAGCTGCATGTCCCCGCCCAGCGGACCGCTCTCCAGGCGCCGGATCTCCAGCCCGGCGCGGTCGGCGAGCAGCTGACCGGTCGTCCCCGTCGCCACGAGCCGGTGGGTGGCGAGCGTCGCACGGTTGTGCCGCGCCCACTCGAGCAGGACCTGCTTCGTCGCGTCGTGGGCGACCAGCGCGATCGTGCGCTCCGGGGTGGTCATGCCCATCCCAGCGCGTGCAGCCGATCGTCGTCGATCCCCAGGTGGTGGGCGAACTCATGGACCACGGTCACGTAGACCTCCTCCACCAGGTGTGCGTCGTCGCTCGCCAGAGCGCACAGCGGCAGCCGGAAGATGCGGATCACATCCGGCGTCGCACCGCTGTACTCCTCCCGCTCGGTCAGTGGGATGCCCTCGTAGATGCCGAGCAGATCGGGCTCGTCCTCGTGCTCGTCCTCGACGAGCACCACGACGTTGTCGAAGCGGTCGACCAGCGCGACGGGCAGGGCGTCGAGCGCCCGGCCGACCAGCTCCTCGAAGCGTGACATCGCGACCAGCTCCATGCGGCGAGGCTACTGCGTGGCCAGGACCCACCGCTCGAAGCCCGGGACGCTGAAGGCGAGCCGCCCGCGCGCCGGCGCCCAGCAGATGCCGAGGTCGAGCAGCGCCCGACGCGCGGGGGAGGCAGCCTGGTGCGTCATGTCGACCACCTCGAGCAGGTCACCCATGGCCGCTTCACCGCCCTGCTCCGCGAGCGCCTGGACGAGCAGGCGCGCGCGGCCGGAGGGCACGCGCCGCCAGCGCGTGGCGTAGAAGTCATCGACCCGCACACGCACCCTCGCCCCGGCGGCTCGGGCGACCGGCAGCGCCACCCGCACCGGATCGTCGGCGAGGTCCCACAGGGCCTCGCCCCACAGCTGGACGAACCAGGGGTAGCCACCGGAGCCATCGTGGACCGCATCGACGACCGCATCGTCCACCGCGGTGCCGTGCACCCGGTCGAAAGGCCGACGTACCGCCTCGGCCGTCCCCTCGCGGTCGAGCACACCGAGGTCGACCCGGCCGAGCCGCTCGGTGTAGGTCTGGCCCTCGTCGAAGAGGTTCTCGGCGGCCGTCGGCAGCCCGGACAGCAGCACGCCGAGCGGCCGGTCGTCCTGCGCCGCGCGGTGGGCGGCGCGCAGCAGCGGGCCGAGCAGGACGTCACCCGCCTCGTGGACCTCGTCCACCGTGAGCAGGGTCCCGCGGCCCGTGCGGCCAGCGAGCTCGGCCAGGTCGCCGACGAGCGACTCGAAGGCGTGCGCGTCCGCGCGACCGGCCAGGCGAGGTCCGTCCTGCCCCACCCGCACGACGTCGAGGCCCGTGGCCACGGCCTGCTCGGCACCCGCGAGGAGCTCGGACACCCCGCGCAGCACCACGGCCGTCGCACGGGCGAGCTCGGTGTCGTCCCGGTCGGCCTCGAGGTGGATGGTGACGAGCCCGAGCTCGCGAGCACGCTGCCGGACGTAGGCCAGCAGCGCGGTCTTGCCCACGCCGCGGACGCCGCGGTAGAGCACGAACTCCGGCGCGACCCCGGCGCGCAGCTGCTCCACGACGATCCGGGCGCGCAGGAGCGCGTCCTCACGACCCCCGAAGTCGGGGGGGATGCGGCCCATGCCCGGACGGAAGGGGTTCGCGGCCGGGGGGAGCGCGCCACCCCCGGCGATCGGCTCCTCGAAGGGGTTGGGCACCGGCCCTCGGGCTTCCGTGGAACGACTCGTCGACCCGCGAGATCCTAGCCGCGATCGCGCCGGGCCCCCCGGGAGGATGCGAGCTGCGAGCGTCCACACCTCGTCCACAGCGCGCTCGCTCACCACGATCGTGCGCCTAGCAGCCCAGGATCTGGGGACAGCCTGGGGATGATCGGTGGACATCCTGTGACCTTGCGGTGAACTGCGGATCACCTCTGGACAACAACTCGATGAGCGGCGTAGCGTGCTCCTCGCCGGTCGGGAACGGACTGCGAGATCCCCGGCCGGACACCTGGACACCCCGTACAGGAGCGTCGAGGTGAAGGTGACGGGCCCCGGCCCGCCGCGAGGGAGCGTCTCCATGGGGCGTGAGTTCGCGGTCGACCCCGCGAGGGGGAGGTCACCGGGCGGAAGGTCGTGAGACCGACCGTTCGACCACCGAGGTGCTGTACCGCCGAGGTGGTGGTGGACCCCGACGCAGCGGGGCCTACCGGCGGGACGACCGTCCGTGAGGGCGGTCGGGCCGCGGCTCCAGCGACACGGTCATCTCCGGATGATGGTCGAGCGGGAGCGGCGGAGGACGGGTCGATCCCCCGAGGATCGGTCCACCCGCGACGGTGAGGGACGGACGAGCTCCGTGAGGAGCGTGGACATCCCGAACCGAGGTGGCACCGGGTGCCGTGCTCGGACACGGCGCGACGACCACCACCGGCCGGAACCCACCCTCGGGTTGGTTCCGCCGCCCGGTCCGCCGGGCGGTGCTCGGTCGGGGACCCGAACGGCCCGCGAGGGCCTGGCGGACTCCCCCGGTCCGACCAGCCGCTGTCCCACCACCGAGAGGCAACGTGGGACACGACGCGACGCCCCGGCACCTCCCGTAAGGGACGCCGGGGCGTCCTCGTGTTCCCGAGGGATCGCCGCCCGTCAGCCGACCAGGACGCGGAGCAGCGCCGCGAGGCCACCGACGAAGGCCCAGATCAGCACGAAGGTCCGCACCCGTGCGACGGATAGCCGGCGCACGACCCCACGCGAGGCCGCGAGCCCGAGCAGCACGAACGCGCCGAGCACCGCCCCGACGACCGCCTGGGTCGCATCGAAGGAGCCGGTGAGCCACAGGCCGGGCAGGGCGAGCACGATGCCGACCGCCCACACCACACCGAGCGTGGGCCGCACGACGTCGGGCTCCCGGCCGCGATACAGCAGCGCGATCGGCGGCCCACCGAGCGCCGCAGCGGTCCCGGTCACCCCCGAGACCAGCCCGGCGAGCAGCTCACGCCTCGGGGTCACGACGAGGTGCGTTCCGGCCGCAGCCGCCCCGACCGCGCCGAGCAGCACCACCGCGATCAGCGCGGTCACCCAGCGCACGTCGGCGACGGCGACGATGGCGGTGCCGAGCGCGATCCCCGGGAGCCGGCCGAGCATGAGCCGGAGGGCCGACGCGCGGTCCAGGTGCGCCCAGCCCGTGACCGCCATGACGATCGACAGGGGCAGCGCCGCCACGAGCATCGCCCCGGGGAGCAGCTCGGGCGCGACCACGGCCAGCGTCGGCACCGTCACGAACGCGGCCCCGAACCCGGCCGTTGACTGCGCCGCCCCGCCGAGCACCGCGGCGATGGCCACGGCCACCAACCCCGCCAGCCCGACCGCTGGGAGCGCGACGCCGACCACCTCGAGCATGGGCTCCACCCTCCGGACCCGAGGAGCCTACGGGCCGTGCACGGGATGGGTGCACCGGGGCTACCCAGGCGGCGCCGTCGCGGACGGGAGCCCGCTAGCGTCCGGGGTCGACGCACCCATGGAGGTACCTACGTGAGGATCGGCATCCTGACCGGTGGCGGCGACGTCCCCGGCCTCAACCCCTGCATCAAGGCGGTCGTCGACCGCGTCATCTACGACGGCCACGAGGTGGTCGGCTTCCGCCGCGGCTGGGCCGGACTGCTCGAGTACGACCTCGACGACCCGGAGGGCTCCGCCGCCAAGCACGTCATCCCTCTCGACATGGACGTGGTCCGGACCATCGACCGCACCGGCGGGACCTTCCTGCACACCTCGCGGACCAACCCGCAGAAGGTGCGCGACAAGGACGTGCCGCCCCACCTGCGCGATCAGGCGCTCGGCGACGGACCGCACGACTTCACCCAGCACACCCTCGAGGTGCTGGACCACCTCAACATCGACGCGATGATCCCGATCGGAGGTGACGACACCCTCTCCTACGCGCTGCGGTTGCACGAGGAGGGCTTCCCCGTCATCGCGATCCCGAAGACCATGGACAACGACGTCCACGGGACCGACTACTGCATCGGGTTCTCGACCGCCGTGACCCGCTCGGTCGAGTTCATCCACCAGCTGCGGACCTCCACCGGTTCACACGAGCGCATCGCCGTGGTCGAGCTGTTCGGCCGCTACTCCGGCGAGACCTCGTTGATCGCCGCGTACCTGGCCTCGGTGGACCGGGCGATCATCTCCGAGGTGCCCTTCGATCCCGAGCGGCTCGCGGCCCTGCTGATGGAGGACAAGCGGCGCAGCCCCTCCAACTACGCGATGGTCACCGTGTCCGAAGGGGCGACCTACACCGGCGGCGACATCCTCCTGTCCGGCGAGGAGGACGCCTACGGGCACCGCAAGCTCGGCGGCATCGGCGAGGTCACCGGGGCGATGATCAAGGAGCTGACCGGCGAGGACATCATCTCGCAGCAGCTCGGCTACCTGATGCGCTCGGGCCGCCCGGACTCCCTCGACCTCATGGTCGCGACGAACTACGCGGTCATGGCCGCCGACCTCGCGGTGGAGGGCCAGCGGGGCCGGATGGTCGCGCTGCGCTCGGGCACCTACACCAACGTGCCGATCACCTCGACCGGCGAGGGGGCCCGCCGGGTCGACGTCGACGCGCTGTACGACGCCGAGGCATACAAGCCGAAGCTGCGCCAGGTGGCCGGCAAGCCGATGTTCCTGTACTGAGCGGCGCGAGCCGGACGGGGGCGGGCCGAAGGGTCCGCCCCCCTCCTGCCTCAGCGGTCCGTGCGGACCGCGGTGCACAGGAACAGCGGGTACTCCCGGTCGTTCTTGGCCACCGCCGGGGCCGGTCGGAAGGTGACCTCGGCGAAGCCGGCGGCCTCGAGCGCATCGGTCAACCCTGCCCGCGCGAAGCCGTGGTGGCCCTCGAAGCCCTCGTCGTGGAAGCTGCCATCCTCCTCCTCGAGGTCGATGATCGCCACCCGACCGCCGACCGCGAGCAGCCGCGCGAACCCCGCCAGCACCGGGGGGAGCTCCGGCACGTGGTGCAGGCTCATGAGCGCCACGATGAGGTCGACCTCGAGGTCCGGGACGGCATCGCGTGCGAGGTCGAGCCCGAGCACCTGACCGGTCCCGAACGCCCCTGCCTCGAGCTTGCGCGCCAGGACCGCTTGCATCCCGGCGGACGGGTCGGAGACGACCACCGACCCGACGTCCCCGGCGAGGGCTGCCGCGAGCAGTCCCGTCCCGGCGCCGTACTCCAGCAGCCGGGTGGTCGCCTCGAGCGGGATGACCTCGCGCAGCAGCGCTGCCGCCGCTTCGGCCCGACGGTGGTGCTCCTCGTCGTCGTCCCAGGTCTCGGCGCGCTCGTCGAACTCGGTGCTCATCGGTCGGTTCCTCCTAGCGGTCGGTGGGTCGGTCGGTGGATCGGTCGGTGGGCCGTCCCGCCGGATCCTCGTCGCGGTCCTCCAGGAGCCGGCGGCCACCATCGAGCACCAGGGCGGTGAACGCGAACACCACGAGCGTCGCCGCGGACAGGGTCAGCCCCGCCTGCCGGCCGGCGGACCGGACCACGGGCGCCCACAGCAGCGGGGAGACGAACTGGCCGAGGAAGAGCGCGCTGGTCATCAGCCCCATCAGCCGGCCCCGCACCGACGGCGACGCCGCCTGGGCGACCCAGGCCACGAGGTTCGGCACGATCAGCCCGAGGCCGGCGCCACCCACGATGAGTCCGGGTACGACGGCGACCAGGCTGCTCGCCGTGCCGACGGCGAGGTAGCCGGCGGCCGTGACCGTGAAGGCGAGCGCGACGACGCTGGCGCGGCGTCGACCGGACGCGACCCGCGCCGCGGCCAGTGACGCGCTCGCGTACGCCAGCGGGGGCAGCGCGATCAGCAGGCCCGCACGGCTGGCCGGCAGCCCGTAGGTCTCCTCCAGCAGGAAGGGCAGCTGGACCGGCAGGAGGTAGAACACCACCTGCACCGCGGCGAGCAGGGCGATGGAGACCGTCACCACCACCGGTCCACCGCGTCGGCCGGTGCCCGTCGGGTCCTCGCCCTCGTGACGTCCGGTCGTGGACACCGTCCCCGGCCCGGGCACGACATCGTCGACCGCACGCCGCAGTGGGCGGGCCGCGCTCCTCGGCGGTGCCGGCAGCAGGCGCACGACGGCCGGCAGCAGCACCCACGCCGCCGGGTAGAGCGCGAAGGACCAGCGCCACCCGATCCCGGCGAGCAGGCCGCTGAGCACGGTGAAGACCGTCCCGGAGGCCCCCATCACCGCCGCCTGACGCGCGAGCATGCGATCGCGATCCCGCGCGCGGTACAGATCACCGATCAGGGTCGTGACCGCGGTCAGCACCGCGGCGACGGCCAGACCGAGCCCGACTCGGCCGGCCAGCAGCCCCGGCAGGCTGGCGGCGACGAGCCCGGTCCCGCCCGCTGCGCCGTAGACCGCGATGCCGGTGAGCAGGACCGGTCGGCGGCCGATGTGGTCGACGAGGTAGCCGACGCCGGACGCGGTCAGCGCGATCACCAGGGCCGGGAGCGTCAGCACCAGCGGTACCAGGACGTCGACGCCGGCAACGCCCGCGAACTCCCGGGCGATCGAGGGCAGCGCCGGTGCCACGATGGTGGGCGCCATCACGGTCAGGGTGCTCGCCGCCAGCAGCACCGCGCCGGTGGCGGGCCGCGGGCGGGGTCCGGAGCCTTGGGCACCGGCCCGATCGGCTCCCTGGTCCACGTCCGCCTCCTCGGCAGGCCGACGCGACCGCCGGTGCGGCCCTCTCGACACCTCCGCGCCAGTGAAGCGCCCGCCGGGCGCTCGCGCGAACCGTGCCCGAACCGACGGTCACCCCGAGCCGGTGGGCGCAGCGGCCCGCCAGCGCTAGCGTTCCGGGCGTGCGTACCCGCGACCGCGCACCGGGAGGACACCGACCATGGGACTCAACATCCAGGACCTGGCGATCTCCAGCCGGGAGTTCACACCCGGCGGCCCGCTCGAGGACCGTCACGCCAACGACCGGGAGAACGAGGCACCCAGTCTGCTCATCGACGGCGTACCGGATGACGCCGAGGAGCTCGCCCTGATCTGCCACGACCCGGATGCCCCGCTCCCCGACGGGTTCACCCACTGGACCCTGTACGGCATCCCGGCGGACGTCACCGAACTGCCCTCGGACGCAGACCGGCACTACCGGCCAGGACCGAACGACTTCGGGTCCACCGGGTACGGCGGCCCCCAGCCGCCCGACGGCCACGGGGTGCACCACTACTACTTCTGGATCTACGCCCTGTCCCGTCCGGTGGAGGGCACCCCGTCACGACGGGAGTTCCTCGACACCTACGCCGACGCGATCCTCGAGCAGAACCGCGTGATCGGCACCTACGAGCGCTGACCCGCGCGAGCTCGCCCGCACCCGACACCACCGCCCCGGAGGGGCCGCATGGAGCGCAACGACATCCTCGAGACGGACCCCCGTTGGCTCGACGAGGACGTGCTCGGCTCGATCCGGGAGCAGGTCCCGATGGTCTACGTCGAGGCCATCCCGGTCCGGGTGGACCACCTCGGACGGATCGACAAGGTCGGCCTCTTGCTGCGCGCGCAGGCCGACGGGACCATCTCCAGAGCGGTGGTGGCCGGGCGGGTGCTGTTCGGTGAGACCCTCCGCGAGGCGCTGTGGCGGCACCTGTCCAAGGACCTCGGACCGGACGCGAGCCCGCGGCTGCCGACCGGCGTGGCGCCCTTCACCGTCGCCGAGTACTTCCCCGACCCCGAGCGCAGCGGGTTCCACGACCCGCGCCAGCACGCGGTGGCGCTCGGCTACCTCGTCCCGTGCGACGGGGAGTGCGTGCCCCCCGACAACGTGCTCGACCTCGCGTGGCTCTCCCCGACCGAGGTGGTGGACCCCTCGATCGCCGGGGAGATGTCCTTCGGGCACGGCCGGCTCGTGCGGCGCGCGCTGGCCTTCGCCGGGCAGCTGCCCTGACCCGCGCCTCACCGCCGACCGGGGACGCCTCGCCGGGACCGCGGCGGTCGATCGGGCAGCGACGACGACCCGCACCGAGGTCGCGAGCCTCAGCTGAGGGCGACGAGGGCCAGGCCCGCGCCCGCTAACGCGGTCACAGCGGCGACGGTGGCGCGGGCGGTCAGGGACAGGCCGACCAGCACCGAGTCGTCCTCGAACCAGCGCCGGCGGGCGGCGCTGCGGGAGGAGCCCTCCAGCAGCGCCCCGAGGGAGATCACGAGCAGGCCGGCGCACAGCGCTGCGATCACCGGCGTCTCACGCACCACGGCGAGCCGGAGCATCGCAGCGGTCGCGGTGGCCGCGGCCAGGCCCGTGCGGCGCCAGGCGAGGCTGGTCCGCTCCGGCTGCAGCCCGGGGTCGCCGCTCACGCTCGACCGCTCATCCGAACACCCCGACCAGCGCGACGGCGCCGATCACCGCCAGCGCCACGATGGTCGCGAGGATGACGGCCGTCCCCAGCCCCGCCGGGAGGGGCTCACGCTGCCGCAGGGCCCGCTCGACCCGCTGCCACTGCACGTAGCCGAGCAGCGCGGTGACGCCCCCACCGAGGAAGGCCGTGACGGCCGTCAGGTCCGCGAGCCACGGCGGGGTGACCAGGTCCGACAGCGCGACGACCGCGACCCCGGCGACGACCAACGCGAGCGCCGTCCGCAGCCACGCCAGCAAGGTGCGCTCGTTGGCGAGGGTGAAGCGCGGGTCGGGCTCCTCGCCCACGTCGAACACCCGTCGGGGACGGCGGCTGTGGCTCACGGACGGCTCCTGGACGGACGCGACCCCAACCCTACGGCGTCCCGGCCGCACGAGCCGCCTCCGCTGCGGCCTGGCGGATGAGGGTGACCGCCGTGCTGACCGTCGCCGACGTGGTGCGGTGGGAGAGCACCGCCAGACGCAGCACGACCCGCCCCTCGAGCCGCGTCGAGGACAGCCGGACCCGACCGTCGGCGTGGATGCGCGCCAGGGCCGCATCCTGTGCAGCGTCGTCTCCGGGGACCCGGAAGGTGAGGATGCTCAGCTCCGGGCGCGAGACCACCTCGACGTGCGGATCGGCGGCGAGCTCCGCGGCCGCCCAGGCGGCGAGGTCGAGCGCCTCGTCCAGCGCCGCTACGAAGGCGTCGGTGCCGTGGAGCAGCAGCGGCAGCCACAGCCTCAGCCCGCGCCAGGGCCGGGTGAGCTCCGGCCCGAGCCCGGCGAGGTCCGGCAGCGCGAGCTCGTCGTCGACCGCGTCCCGCAGGTAGTCGGCCTCCTCCCCGAAGGCCGTCAGGAGGTGGCGTCGGTCGCGCACGAGCAGCGCCCCGGTCCCGAAGGGCAGGAAGAGCGACTTGTGGGGGTCGAGGGTGATCGAGTCGGCACGGTCGATGCCCTCCAGCCGCGCCCGTCCCCGCGCCGTCAGCCGGAAGAACCCGCCGTAGGCGGCATCGACGTGGAACCAGCACCCGTGCTCGGCCGCCACCTCGGCGGGCGCGGCGAGGTCGTCCACCGCGCCGGTGTTCGTCGTCCCGGCCGCGGCGACGACGGCGACCGGCAGCAGCCCGTCGGCGAGGTCCTGCTTGATCCGGATCCGGACCGCCTCGGCGTCGAGGTGGAGCCCGTCGACGGTCGGGCACACCCGCACGAGGTCCGGGTCGAACCCGGCGAGCCTGCCGGCCTTGCGCACCGAGGCGTGCGCGTGCTCGCCGACGTAGAGGCAGGCGCGCGCGACCTGACCGGTGGCGCGGGCCTCCCGCGCGACGATGAGCGCGGTCAGGTTGGCCGCGGAGCCACCGGACAGCAGCAGGGCCTGCGCGCTTGGGGGCAGGTCGAACCGCTCGGTCAGCCAGGACAGCACCGACTGCTCCAGGGCGACGGCGGCGGGGCTGAAGGCCGACAGCCCGGTGTAGCGGTTCGCGGTGCCCGCGAGCAGGTCGGCGACCGCGGCGGACAGCAGCCCGGAGCCGGGGATGTAGGCGAGCTCGCCCGCGGCGGCGTTGTCCGTCCCCGTCGCCAGCACGGCCCGCAGCAGGTCGAGCACCTCCTGAAGGGGTCGCCCCTCGGCACCC
>JBKHDS010000007.1:0-19625 GCA_046541215.1 Nitriliruptoraceae bacterium | reverse complement strand
CCGGCCACCGACGCCGCGGCGGACGCTGGGACCGCGCCCCAGGCCGAGGGGGCGACGGTCACCGGGCGTGCCATCGACGCGACCGTCTTCCACGCTGGCCTCGAGTACACCGTGTCCGAGCTCGTGGTCGTCGACCTCGATGAGGGAGCCGACGAGCGGGTTCGCGGGCTGGAGCTGACCTTCGACGTGAGCGTGTTCAACACCGGCACGAACACGGTCCAGCCGGCGCCGCCGGTCTCCCTGCGCTGGGACGTGCCCGGCGCCGACCAGGTCGTCGACATCTCGGGAGCCACCGACCTCCGGCAGGTGCCCGGGGAGTCGTCGAGCTCCGGGCAGATCGTGATCCCCCTGCTCCCCGACGACCTTGCGGACTACGACGACGCCACTGCCCGGCTGATCATCGGCCGCAGCGGCCAGAGCGCGGCCCAGGTGCCGGTCGGCGCGGGGGCCGAGCTGATCACCCGCCTGCCCGTACCGCAGCCGCTGGAGGGCACCACCCTGGAGGTCGGCGACCTGGTGATGACCATCACCGCCGCCGAGGTGCGCTGGGACAACGTCGATACCCCCACCCACGTCGAGGACGGTCTGGCGCGGTTCGAGGTGACCTACTCCATGGAGAACCTGGGTGAGGCCCAGTCCTGCTCGCGCCGTGGCGAGGGAAACTCATGGTTCCTGACCCTGCCGAACGGTGACGAGGTCGCCGACTTCGGGGTCTCTGAGCGGTGCGTCCGCCGCGGCGAGACCATCACGGACGTATTCACCGGGTTCATCATCGACGCCGACTACGCGGGCGACTACACGATCCGTCATGTCCGGGAGGGGGACATCGAAGGCGAGGCTGCGATCACCCTCGTCGAGGCACCCACGGCGCCCTGACCGCCGTCGCGGGTGCCTGCGCGCGTCGGCTCCCTCCGTACCTTGGCCCCGCACGCCTCGGCGCCTATCGGGGCAGGTGCGACCAGGGAGGACGAGGTGGCTGAGACGCCCGACGATCCGCTGCGTCGGCGCAGCCGGCTGGCGTGGTTGGTCGCCAGCACACTGACGGCGGTGCTGCTCGGTGCCGCGCTCCTCGTCGACACCGACGATCGGATCGACGGGGGCTCGCCGGTGCTGGCCTGGGAGGCCTGCCGCGGCGAGGTACTCGGCCGTCTGCGCGAGCCCGACTCGGCCGTCTTCCCCCCGCCGCGGGAGGCGTCCGTGGCCGACCAGGCTCCGCGCTGGACCGTGGCCTCGACCGTCGACGCGCGCAACACCTTCGGGGAGATGGTCCGGGAACGGTGGGTCTGCACGGTCGAGTTCGGTCCCTCGGGTGCGCGTCTGATCGAGCTCGAGCTCACCCCGGTCGCCTCGGGGTAGCCCTGGCCCGGGAGATGGCGGCCCAAGCCGCGAACGACGGTGGCCATCCGACGGGGCAAGGCCTCGCGCAGCCGACCACCCTGATCGAAGGATGCTGCTGGAGCGAGCGTTCCAGGTGGGTGCGTACCCGGTGAGGAGGAGGACCGATGGACGGGACCCGGCTAGCCGGCCTGGTGTTGATCGGGGTCGGCGCGACGTTGCTCCTGATGATGGCCACCGACCTGGGTGGTGAGGTCGTGCTCCTTGCGCTGGGGTTCGGCTTCCTGCTGGGGTACGCGGTCCGTGGGCTGTACGGGCTGCTGGTCGCAGGCGCGATCCTGACCGGTCTGGGGGGCGGTGCCGTCGCGATCGGCCAGGGCGCCCCCGACGGTGCCGGGGCGCTCGGGCTCGGGGTCGGGTTCCTCCTCATCGCGGTGGTGGACCGGATCCGCACGCCCGGTCGCGGAGGCTGGTGGTGGCCCTTCATCCCGGGGGGGATCCTGGTTGCGACCGCGCTCCCGTCGCTGACCGGCGTCCCCGAGGTCGGCCCTTACCTCGTTCCCGCAACGCTCGTGCTCGTCGGCGTGCTGCTGCTGCTACGGCCACGTCGAAGGGACCTGCCGACCGAGACGGCGTCCGCGACCGATCCACCGCCCCCGCCTCCCCAGGCCTGATCCCGGTCACCGGGGATCGCGCACCGACGCCGACCCTGGACCGATGGCCAGGGTCGGCGTTGTCGTCGATCCGAACGATCGGGCACCATCGCCGACCACCATCCGGCGGAGGGCCCTCGCCTGCTGCGCGATCGCCTCCGCACGAGCCGGGAGTACGGCATGCGGGTGTCCACGATCCTTCCTGATGCGGTCACGCCTCTCAGAGCGTCCGCGGTCGCTGCGGCACTGCTCGCCACCGTGTGGCCAGCAGGCCCCGCCCTCGCGCAGGAGCAACGACCGACCGAGGACGACGGCGCCACCGAGGACGACGGCGCCACGGAGGACCTCCGGGAGGATCCTGACGCGGAGGTCGGCGAGGCGATCGAGTTCGTCGACACCGCCGGGCTGGACGTCGCGGACGCGGTCGACGCGCTCGTGGAGCGGGGTGTCGTGCGGGGCTGCGAGGAGGAGTGGTTCTGCCCCTGGGAGGACGTGACCCGCGGGCAGGCGGCGAGCATGCTCGCTCGTGCACTCGACCTGGAGCCGGTCGCCGACGGCCCCTTCGCGGACATCGCGGGCTCCACGCACGAGCAGCAGATCAACGCCATCCACGCCGCCGGCATCGTGAACGGGTGCGAGGATGAGGAGGCGTTCTGTGCCACCGAGCCCCTCACGCGCGAGCAGTTGGCCACGATGCTCGCGCGCGCCTTCGAGCTCCCGCCGACCTCGACGATCCACTTCGACGACGCCTCCGAGGTCCACGGCCGGTACGTCCAGCGCCTCGGCGAGGCCGGGATCGCAGCCGGCTGTGGCGACCCGCTGACGGACTTCTGCTCGCAGGCACCGGTGGCCAGGGTCCACGCCGCCGCCTTCCTCGCCCGTGCCCTACAGCTGGTTCCCCAGGTCGAGCTCGCGCCGCTCGAGGAGCGCCGAGAGCAGCAGGCGGCCATCGACGCCGAGCGTGAGGCTGAGCGCCAGCGCCAGGCGGAACTCGAGGCTGAGCGCCAGGCCGAGCTCGAGGCTGAGCGCGAGGCCGCGCGGGAGCGCCAGTACGAGCAGGCGGCCTCGGAGCGTCTCGCCATGTGGGAGCGCCTCGCGCAGTGCGAGTCGGGCGGCAACTGGAGCATCAACACCGGCAACGGCTACTACGGCGGACTCCAGTTCGCGCTCCAGACCTGGCGCTACGTCGGCGGCTCGGGGTACCCGCACCAGGCCACGAAGGAGGAGCAGATCTACCGCGCCGAGCGGCTCCTCGACTACCCGTGGGCGAGCTTCTCGAACCAGTGGCCGGCCTGCTCCGCGAGGCTCGGCCTCCGCTGACCCAGATGGTGCGGCCGCGGCAGTATCCGTCGCCGTGAGCTGCTCCTCAGGAGCACAGGATCACGGTCAGTTGCCGTGGACCGTGCACCCCTTCGACCCGGTCGAGCTCGATGTCGGAGGTCGCGGAGGGGCCGGAGATCCAGGTCTGAGGCCGGGTGGGATCGAGCCTGGTGATGGCGTCGGGCAGGCCGTACACGACCTGGTCCGCCGTGACCACGCACACGTGGCGGTCGGGCACGAGGGTGATCGCCCGCCGGCCCTGATCCGGACCGCCGTCCAGCACGATCGTGCCGGTCTGCGCGATCGCGAGCCGTGCCCCGGTCAGGACCGCGTCGATGCGGTCCAGTTCCGCAGCGGCGAGCCCATGATCCGGTACCACATCGAGCGTGGCAGGCACCCAACGACGGTCCAACTCCGTCGGGATCACCACCCGCCGCGCCCCATGGAGGGCTTGCGCGATCGTCTCGGGCAGACCGGCCGGATCCGTAGACCGCACCTCGGCGCGGTAGTCCTCGAGCCGATCGACGAGCAACGCGAGCCGTTCCTCACGGGTGACCTCGGGCTCCCCGGCACACCGGTACTCACGCGGGATCGTCGGGACCGCCGGTCGATCCGCGAGGGCACGGTGCAGACGTGCGAGGATGCGGTCGCGGGTACTCACGC
Source organism: Nitriliruptoraceae bacterium (assembly GCA_046541215.1). Taxonomy (GTDB): domain Bacteria; phylum Actinomycetota; class Nitriliruptoria; order Nitriliruptorales; family Nitriliruptoraceae; genus T1Sed10-7. The sequence goes on along the minus strand of JBKHDS010000007.1, from coordinate 15,654 downwards.
CTCGCCTCCACGGGTGCGGTGCCACCAGGCACGGAAGGTCTCGGCGGGAGGACGCGGCAGGTCGCGTGCGTCCGTCCACGCCGCGAGCGGCGGCGGCAGGCTGCTGATCCGATCGGTCCGTCGCCCCAGCACGCGGCCGGTGCGCAGCACCGCCTGGGCACGCTCCCAGCGGGACGGCGTCGCCATCGTCCAGGCCGCGGCGGCCATGGCGATCCGTTCGGAGGTGGGGATCCGGCGGTTGCGACGGTCGTGCTCGACCGCCTTGGCGCGCAGGTGCACGAGGATCTCCGGGATGGGGATCCGCACCGGGCAGACCTCCTCGCAAGCTCCGCACAGACTGGACGCGTAGGGGAGCGAGGCGCTGTCGGCGATGCCCGTCAGCTGTGGGGTGAGGATCGCTCCGATCGGACCGGGGTAGACCGAGCCGTAGGCGTGGCCACCGGTCCGTTCGTAGACGGGGCAGACGTTGAGGCAGGCCGAGCAGCGGATGCAGTTGAGCGCCGGTCGGCCGACCGGATCGGCGAGGACGGAGCTCCGCCCGTTGTCGAGCAGGACGAGATGGAAGGTCTGCGGGCCGTCACCCTCGTGGACCCCGGTCCACAGGGAGGTGTACGGGTTCATGCGCTCCCCGGTCGAGGACCGGGGCAGGAGTTGCAGCATGACCTCGACGTCGCGCCAGGACGGGACGAGCTTCTCGATCCCCATGAGGGTGATGAGGGTCTCGGGCAGCGTGAGGCACATCCGGCCGTTGCCCTCGGACTCGACCACCGCGATCGTGCCGGTCTCCGCCACCGCCAGGTTCGCACCCGAGACCGCGACGCGCGCGGTGAGGAACCGTTCCCTGAGGTAGCGGCGTGCTGCCTCGGCCAGCGCGGCGGGGTCGTCGCTGAGGTCCGACGGTGCGCCGGGGAGCGTCCGAGCGAACAGATCGCGGATCTCACCGCGGTTGTAGTGGATCGCCGGGACCAGGATGTGCGACGGGGTGTCCTCGGCGAGCTGGACGATCAGCTCCGCGAGATCCGTCTCGTAGGCGGCGATACCGGCGTCCTCGAGGGCCTCGTTCAGGCCGATCTCCTGCGTCGCCATCGACTTGACCTTGACGACCTCCTTGCTCCCCGTGGCACGGACGAGGTCGGTCACGATCGCGTTCGCTTCGCTCGCATCCTGGGCCCAGTGCACCTGGCCGCCAGCTGCGATCACCCGATCCTCGAGCTGCACCAGCAGCTCCGGGAGGCGGGCCATGGTGGCATCCTTGATCGCCTGCCCGGCGTGGCGGAGCTGCTCCCAGTCCGGGAGCTCGTCCACGACCCGGGCGCGCTTGGCGCGGATCGTGGAGGTCGCCCTCCCGAGGTTGCGGCGCAGTTGGGTGTCGGACAGCGCCTCCCTCGCTGCGGTCGGGAAGGGCACGGTGCCGTGCAGGTGCCCGACCCCGCTCGGGGCGAGGGGGAGCACCGGAAGCGCCGCTGCCCGGGGTCGGGGACCGTCCATCAACCCACCTCCGCCGGGATCCGGGAGGCGAGCACCTCCGCGAGATGCATCGTCCTCACCCCCGTGCGTAGCCGGGAGAGACCTCCACCGATGTGCATCAGGCACGAGCTGTCGGAGGCGACGAGGACCTCGGCGTCGGTAGCGAGCACGCTCGCCATCTTGTCGGCAAGCATCGCGGTCGAGGTGTCGGCGTTCTTGACCGCGAAGGTGCCACCGAACCCGCAGCACTCCTCGGCCGCCGGTAGCGGCAGGAGTTCGAGGCCCTCGACCGCGGCCAGGAGCCGGGTCGGTCGATCGCCCACCTGCAGCATGCGGAGGGAGTGACACGTGGGGTGGTAGGTGACCGCGTGCGGGAACCGGGCACCCACGTCGACCACGCCGAGGACGTCGACCAGGAACTGCGACAGCTCGTAGGTCCGCGAGGCGAGCGCGGTCGCTCGACGGGCGAGCGGCTCGTCGCCCACCGAGCGGGCGACCATCGCGGCCTGGTGCCGGATCGACCCGACGCACGAGCCGGACGGGGCCACGATGTGCTCGTAGGGCTCGAAGGTCTCCACGAACCGTCGTACCAGCGGGACAGCTTCGGCGAGGTAGCCGGTGTTGACGTGGGCCTGGCCGCAGCAGGTCTGGGCCTTAGGGAAGCTGACCCGGCAGCCGAGCCGCTCCAGCACCTGCACCGTCGCGCGGCCGACGTCCGGGAACAGGGTGTCGGCCAGGCACGTCACGAAGAGCGCCACCTCGACGCCGGTGTCGGAGGGTGTGGGCCGGCCTGGCGACGGTCGCTGCGCGGGTGCTGGCTGGCTCATGCGTCGACGAGCTCCAGCGTGATGGCACGGCAGCCTGCGGGCAGGTCGACGAGGCTCCCGGCGAGCCGGGGGTGGGCCCGGTGGGCGACCACGGCATCCCCGAGGCGCACCGAGCGCACCTGGTCTCCGAGGAGCTCCAGGGTCACGTTCGTGGTGCCCTCGAGCTCGAGCTCGACCGTCGTGCTCGCGGTCCGACGGGCCCGGATCACGATCGGCTGCTCGCTCCGCGGGTCGAGGAGAGACACCTCCGTGCCGCCGGTGCTCGGCGGGACGAGCGTCACCGAGAGCGCCGCCAGGTCGACCTCGCCGGTGTGCTGCGGCACCTCCGAGGTGCGTGGGACGAGGGCCCCGTCGGCGAGGAACAGCGGGACCTCCTCCAGGCTCGCCTCCACGGTGTGCCACCGGGGGCCGTGCAGGACCTCGCCGTCGGACCAGCGGACCCAGCGACCGGCTGGCAGGTAGACGCGCCGGGTCGTGCCGGGCGTGACCACGGGAGCGACGAGCAGCCAGCGGCCGAGGAGGAACTGGTCGTGGATGTGGTAGGTGGTGGGGTCGTCGGTGTGGTCGAGGACCAGGGGGCGCATGACCGGCTGCCCACGCGGTGCGAGTCGCTCGGCCTCACCCCACACGTAGGGCAGCAGCTGATAGCGGAACCCCGCCCAGCGCCGGAAGATCGACTCCGCGCGCTCCCCGAAGGCCCACGGCTCGCGGGGGCCGGCGCCGTGCGCGCGGGGATGCGTCATGAACAGTCCGGCCTGCGCCCAGCGGATGTAGAGCTCCTCGGTCGGCTCGCCGGCGAAGGCCCCGATGTCCTGGCTCCAGAAGGGGAAGCCGCAGAGCGCGAGGCTGAGGCCACCGGCGAGCACGTTGCCGAGATCCTCCCACCGAGCGGCCGGATCACCCCCCCAGTACACGGGGTAGCGCTGGGAACCGGCGGTGGCGCTGCGCCCCCAGATGAGACCTTCGCCGGTCCGCTGCAGGGTGCGCTCGTAGACCGCCCGGTTGTACAGCAGCGGGTAGAGGTTGTGCATCGTGACGCCATCGACGCCGTGCCAGCTGGCGTCCTCCGGTGCGCCCTCCCCGAAGTCGGTCTTGATCGCGGCGATCCCGAGGTCGAAGAGGCGGTCGAGCTCCTGGACGTACCAGTCGGCCGCGTCCGGGTTCGAGAAGTCGACGACCCCGGCTTCGCCGAAGAACCCGCCGATGTGCGCGACGTCGCCATCACGCATGGCGAGGTAGCCGCGCTCCTTCGCGATGGTGTACAGCTCGCTGCGCACACTGAGGTAGGGCAGTTGCCACAGCGTGACGCGGAACCCCTGTTCGCGCAGGGTGGCGGTCATCCTGGCAGGGTCGGGGAACCGCTCCGGGCAGAAGCGCAGGTCGTTGACCCAGGGGGTCGCGAACCAGTCGGTGTCGATGTGGATCACATCCGCGGGGATGCGGCGTGCGCGCAGCTCGGCGGCGACCGTCTCGACCTCCCCCTGCTCGCGGTAGGACATCCGGCTCATCCACAGTCCGTAGCTCCACCGGGGGGGCAGGGCCGGCTTGCCCGTCAGGTCGGTGTAGCGTTCGAGCACGTCCGAGAGGTCCGGGCCCGCGATGAGGAACCAGTCCAGATCGGCCCCCGCGACGTGCCACGACTGGTGCGTTGCCGAGGTGTCGCCGAGGTGGTAGGTGATCGGCGCGGTGGTGTTGAGGAACACCCCGTAGCCGCGGGAGGAGAGGTGGAAGGGGACGTTCTTGTAGGACTCGGGCCAGGTCTGCCCGGCCGCGTTCGCGTGCCAGAGGTCGATGCGTTGCCCACGCTTGTCCAGCCCGAGGAACCGCTCACCGAAGCCGAACAGCGCCTCGCCGTGTGAGAGCACCGCGGTCTCGGAGACCGTCCACGCCCCCTCCGGCGTCTGGGTCCAGCCGAGAGGCGTCAGGCCCCGGAAGAACCACGGCCAGGCATCCGACAGCGCCCGTCCGTCGAGGTGCGACTCGCCGGTGGGCGGGCTGAGGTAGACGGCTGCCGGCAGGGTCTCGACGAGACGCTCGCCCGTGCGCGTGGTGACCAGCAGGCGGTACGGGTCGCGGTCGATACGGACGTGGAGCGCGCCGGTGGTCAGGCCCACCGCCGACCCGTCCTCGGTGATCGTGGGCGGGACGGCAGGGGAGGGGAGGGCACCGTCGAGGAGCTCGGTGTTGCCGTCGCTGACCTCGGCGCCGAGCGCGGCACGCACCCGCAGGATGTGCTCGCTCACGGCCTCGATGCGTAAGGTCGCCGTCGGGCCGTCACCGATCGCCTCCGCGGTCTCCAGCGCCGTCCCGGTCCGGTCCCGTAGCCGCCGGACGATCCGGTCGGTGCGGCAGGTCAGGGTGACACCGGTGGTGTCGGTCGCGACAGCCTCGACGGCGCGCACGCTCAGCAGCGGCTGGGACAGGTCCCGAACCACGGCATCAGCGCGGTACGGCCGGCCACCTTCGCCGGTTCGGTCGGTCATCACGTGCTCCTTGCAGCGGGCGGCGCGGTCGTGCCACGCAGCGTGAGTTCGACGGGGAGCAGCAGGTGCTCGGGAGGCAGCGGTCCGCTCGAGCGGCCGTCCTCGATGCGCTCGATGAGCATCGCCGCAGCGCGGTAGCCCAGATCGCTCGCGGGGAAGGCGACCATCGAGGGCACCGGGTCGAGCAGGTCGAGCAGGCGGTCCGTGCCGATCGCGATCAGCGACAGGTCCGTCGGGATGCCCAGGCCCCGCTCCCGCGCCCAGCGCAGGGCTGCTGCCGTGCCCTGGCCGTGGGTGGTGATCAGCGCGGTCGGCGCGGGGTCGTTCGCGTGGAGGCGCTGCAGCGCCTGTGCGGCGGAGGTGCGGTCGAGGCCGCTCGGCACGAGGAGCGGGACGACGTCGCTGGCGTCACACGCCGCCAGGAAGGCGGTCTCGAAGCGGACCGCCGACCCCAGGCCGGCCCGGACCTGGCTCGAAGGCCGGCCGAGGAGCCCGACGGTGCGGTGGCCGAGCGAGGCCAGATGGTCGACGGCGATGCCCACGGCGCGGTCGAAGTCGACGTCGACGTAGGTCGTCGGCTCGGGGTCGCGCGTGCGACCCACCATGGTGAAGGGCAGGCTGTGCTCCTGCAGCAGGTCGACGCGCCAGTCCTCGAGCGTGACCTGCAGCAGGACGACACCGTCGACCAGCCCGGACCGGTACATGCGGAGCAGGTCGTCGGGGCCGAGCTGCTCGAGGTGCAGGTTGAAGAAGTAATCCCGCTCGCCGGTCGCGGTGGCGGCCCCGAGGACGAAGTCCAGGTCGTAGGCCTCGACCGATGCCCCATCCGTCGGGAACAGCAGGGAGATCGACCGGCTCTGGACCCCCTGGAGCTGGCGGGCGGCGAGCCGGGGGCTGAAGCCGAGTTCGCGGACCGCCGCCTCGACGCGTTCGATCGTGCGTTCCGCGACCCCGGGCCGCCGGTTGATCGCGCGTGAGACGGTGGCGATCGACAGGCCCAGGTGCTCGGCCACATCGACGATCGTGACGCGACCGGCGGGGCCGGGTTCGACCTCGGATCGGGACGGAGACCGGTCACGCGCGCCATCCATCGGCGTGGCTGCCACCCCTCGCTCCCTGTGTCAGCTCTCGGGCCGCAGGCGCGGCCCGGAAGCCCGGCGTCCCGCTCACGGTCTCGAAAGCGTTTCCGATTCTCTCCTGAAGATAGTCGGTCGTGGCGCGGCCGACAAGGAGGAATCCCCCTTGACAACGGCTCTCAGGGCGATTTATGGTGGCTGAGGGGGTCGGAAAGGTTTACGAAATCGGGCGCCGCTCCGCGGTTCCCCGACGATCCGACGAAGGGAACCCCACCGGAGGCCCCGGGCTGGGGTCCGGACCGCAAGGGAGAGAGATGCTTGCCACGCAACGGCGCCGGGGGTACCGGCGCCTCACGCCGCTCCTCGTCGTCCTCCTCATGCTCGGCCTCCTGGCCGCGTGCGGTGGCGAGGCCGACAGCGAGGAGCCCACGACCAGCGGTGACGAGACCGAGGAGGACACCGACGACGCTCCCGAGGAGGACGATGGGGGCGGTGCAGAGGAGGAGGCTGAGGATGCCGAGGGGGCGGACGACACCGAGGGTGCGGATGGAGAGCTCGCCGGCCCCGACGACGTCCAGCTGAACGAGGACCAGGTCGAGGAGATCCGTAGCCTGGACCTCACGTTCGCGATCAACACCAACAACAACACCGACGACTTCTCCCAGACCATCGTGCGTGGTGCGCAGTCGATGGCTGACGAGCTCGGGATCGAGCTGATCGTGCAGAGCGCGGACTTCGACGCGCAGCAGCAGCTCAGCCAGATCGACTCGCTGGTCCAGCAGCAGGTGGACGCGATCTTCCTGATCGCGGTGGATGCGGACGCCGTCTCGACCGGCGTGCTGGCCGCGAACGAGGCCGGGATCCCCGTGCTGATCGTCGGCGGCCCACCCACGCGTGGTGACGTGATCACCGTCCTGAACGCCGCCTCCTACGAGGGGACCTACGAGTCCGCGTCGCTGCTGGCAGCCGAGCTCGGAGAGGGCGGTACCGCCGGGATCCTCGGCATCCCGCTGGCGTTGAGCGTCATCGAGGACCGGAACCAGGGCACGCGTGACGGCCTGGAGGACAACGGCATCGAGGTGGTGGCCGAGCAGCAGTCCTTCAACCAGGAGGAGCTGGTCGGACAGGCCGAGAGCATGATCCAGGCCAACCCCGACCTGAGCGGGCTGTACGCGACCTGGAGCCTCGCGATCAACGCCGCGCTCGCCGCCGTGGAGCAGTCCGGTCAGGACATCAAGATCGCTGGGCACGATGCCGAACGGGCGGGCTTCGAGGCCTTCGAGGCGGAGAACCCGAACCTCGTCGCGCTGACCGCGCAGCAGCCGTTCCTCCAGGGCGAGGTCGGCATCACCGCGCTGGCGTCGTCGCTGCTCGGGGGCACCATCGCTCCTGACCTGCAGGTACCCAACCTGCTGGTGACGCCGGAGAACTACCGCGACCAGTGGGATGTGCTCTACCCGGGGATCGACGCCCCCTGGGAGTGAGCCCATCCCGCACCCCCCGAGACCGTGGAGGTCATCGTGACCGCGCAGGTGCCAGGCAGCGCAGGGTCGTCGCCCCCCGAGACGTCCTCTGCTCCCGGCCGCCAGCCCCTGCTCACGGTCTCGGGGGTCAGCAAGGCCTTCCCCGGCGTGCAGGCGCTCGACGACGTCGACCTGGATCTGCACGCCGGGGAGATCCACGCGCTCATGGGGGAGAACGGCGCCGGCAAGTCGACCCTCATGAAGATCATCGCGGGGGTGCAGCGGCCGGATACGGGGACGCTCCATCTCGCGGGTGAGCAGCTCGAGCTGCACCGTCCCTCCGATGCGCTGCGTCACGGCATCGTGACGGTGTTCCAGGAGCTGACCGTCCTGGACAACCTCGACGTCGGACGCAACCTGCTCCTCGGGAACGAGCCGACCCGCGGCAGCTTCATCGACTGGTCGGCGCTGTACCGCGAGGCGGCACGCTCGCTCACGGACTTCGGGGTGGACCTCGACGTCCGCACGCCGTTGGAGCAGCTCACCGTCGGCCTCAAGCAGCTGGTGGAGATCGTGCGAGCCGCGCGCCTCGAGCCTCGGGTCCTCATCCTCGATGAACCCACCTCCGCGCTCGGCCGGCGCGAGGAGGAACTGCTGTTCGCCATGGTCCGTCGGCTGCGCGAGAGGGGCGTCGGCATCGTCTACATCTCGCACCGGATGGAGGAGGTCTTCCATCTGTCCGACCGGATCACCGTCCTGCGGGACGGTCGCCACATCCGGACCGACACGACCAGGACCCTCGACCGGGACGAGCTGATCCGGTCCATGGTCGGTCGCGAGGTGGTGGACGACCGGCTCGGCGGCGAACCCGACCCGGCGCGCCCGGTGCGGCTGGTGGTCCGAGGGCTCGCCCGCCCGCCACGGGTCCTCGACATCGATCTGGAGCTGCGGGCCGGTGAGGTGGTCGGCATGGCCGGTCTCGTGGGCTCCGGTCGCACGGAGCTCGCCGAGACGCTCTACGGGGTCGCGCGGCCCGAGCGCGGGTCGATCCATCTCGACGGGCGATCGCTGGAACTCGGCAGCCCGGCGGAGGCCCTCGGGGTCGGCATCGGCTACGTGCCGGAGGACCGCAAGCAGTACGGGCTCGTGCTCGGCATGACGGTGGACGAGAACCTCACCCTGCCGAGCCTACGGCGCTTCACCCAGCTCGGCCTCCTGCGCTGGTCCCGGTTGCGCGCGGCGGCCGGAGGGTGGATCGACCAGCTGCGCATCAAGGTCTCCTCAGGACGGCAGCGGGCCCTGACCCTGTCGGGTGGCAACCAGCAGAAGGTGGTGATCGCGAAGGTGCTCTCCCGCGAGCCCGAGGTCCTGATCCTCGACGAGCCCACCCGAGGTATCGACGTCGGGTCCAAGCGTGAGCTCCACGAGCTCATCCGCCGGATCGCCTCCTCGGGTGTCGCGGTGCTGATGATCTCCTCGGAGCTTCCTGAGATCCTCGCGGTCAGCGACCGTATCGTGGTGCTCCGGGCTGGCAGGGTGGCCGGTGAGCTCCCCGCCGCCACCGCGACCGAGGAGGCCGTGCTGTCGCTCGCGTTCGACGGGCAGGTGTCGGCATGACCGCGACGACGATCCGCTCCCGCCCTGCGCTCCTCGCCCGCGTCGACGTGAGGACCGCAGCTCCGGCCGCGGCCCTGGTGGCCGTCTGCATCTACTTCGCGACCCGGTCCCCGGCCTTCCTGACGGTCACCAACCTGCGGAGCCTGCTCATCGCTTCCGCGCCGCTCGCGATCACCGCGGCCGCGATGACGATGGTGATCCTCGTGGGTGAGATCGACCTGTCGGTGGGGCCGGTCGTGGCGCTGTGCGCCATCGCGTTCGCCCTGATGCTGGCCGCCGGCACCCCGCTCGCGCTGGCGCTGGTCGGGACGTTGCTCACGGGCGCCCTGGTCGGAGCGATCAACGGAGCCGTGACCGTCTACGGCCAGATCCCCTCCTTCATCACCACGCTCGGCATGTTCAGCATCGCGGACGGGCTGAGCTACCTCATCTCCGGGCGGTCCACGGTCTCCATCACCGAGCCCCTGTTCTTCACGATCTTCTACGACGCGCGGCCCTTCGGTATCCCCATCCCCGGGGCGTTCGTGGTCGGCACCCTCCTGCTGGTCGGGACGGTGCTCCGGTTCACACCCTTCGGACGCGCGATCTACGCCGTCGGAGGCAACGCAGCAGCCGCTGCGATGTCCGGGGTATCCGCCACGCGCACCAAGCTGAAGGTCTTCGTCTTCTCCGGTTCCCTCGTGGGCCTGGCAGGCCTGATGCTCGCGGCCCGCCTCGCGTCGGGGAAGCCGGATGCGGCCCCAGCGCTCACCCTGGACGCGATCGCGGCGGTGATCATCGGGGGCACCAGCCTGCTGGGGGGGCGCGGGTCCGTCGCGCGGACCGTCCTCGGGATCGCGCTCATCTCCGTCCTCACCAACGGGTTCGGACTGTTGAACGTGGACACGAACGTGCAGCTGACCATCAAGGGTGTGATCGTGATCGTCGCCGTCCTGATCGATCGGCTCTCAGGGGAACGGTCGTGACGGCGACGGCGGCAACCACTGCGACGGAGCAGGTCGTCACCCGTGCGCGCAACCGACGCCGCATCGCCGACAACGGCATCTACGTCGCGCTCGTGGTGCTGGTCATCGGCTTCGCGCTGCTCGCGGATGCGTTCCTGACCCCTGGGAACCTCGCCAACGTCGGACGACAGGCCACGTTGGTGCTCCTGGCCGGCTACGCGATGACCTTCGTCATCATCAGCGGGGAGATCGACCTGTCGGTCGGGGCCAACGCCACCTTCGTCGGGGTCGTGACCGCCACGTTGCTGGCGCAGGGAACGGCGGTGCTGCCAGCGGTCCTCGCGGGGCTCGCGGTGGGTGCGATCATCGGTGCGGTCAACGGTGCGCTGATCGTCGGCGCCAAGCTTCCGGCCTTCATCGTGACGCTCGGTGCGTTCTACACCCTCCAGGGTCTCGCTCGCTTCCTCACGGGCGGGACCACGGTGCTGTACGACGCCGAGGGGTTCCGGTACCTGTTCGCGAACGGATCGGTGCTCGGGATCCCCTTCCCGGTGGTACTCGTGGTCGTCGTGGGGGTGGCCGGGTACGCGCTGCTGCGTCACACCCGGTTCGGGAGCAACGTCTACGCCGTCGGTGGTGACGCCATCTCGGCGCAGATGGTCGGGCTGCCCGTGGCTCGAACGAGGTTCCTCGTCTTCACCCTGGCTGGCGCCCTGATGGGGCTGGCAGCTATGGGCCCCATCGCGCGCGTCGGTAACGCCCGCCCTGACTCGCTGATCGGGCTGGAGTTCGACGCGATCGCCGCGGTGGTCATCGGAGGGACGAGTTTCACGGGCGGCCGCGGCTCGCTCCAGCGCACCGTGATCGGCGCCCTGATCATCGCCATCGTGAACAACGGACTGACCCTGCTCAACGTCGAGCGTGACGTCCAACTGGTCATCAAGGGCCTCATCATCATCGTGGCGGTCCTCGTCGACCGGTGGGCGCGCGGGAGGAGGACGACATGACCCTTGCGGACATCCTGGCCCCCGACGCCGAGCTCCGGCAGCTCGTGGGCGGCCTCGGGTTCACCGAGGGGCCGATCTGGCGCGACGGCCGGATCGAGTTCACCGACATCCCCGCCGACGCGATCCTCACCTGGTCCGCCAAGGACGGGGTGACGACCGTGGTGAACAACGCGCACTTCGCGATCGGGCTGACCGTCGACCACCGGGGCCGCCGCCTGGCGTGCGAGCACACCACCCGACGGGTGACGCGGACCGAGCCCGACGGGACCGTGGTGGTGCTCGCCCGCAGTCTTGCAGGGCGGGTGCTCAACTCCCCCAACGACGTCGTCGTCCGCTCCGATGGCAGCATCTGGTTCACCGACCCGCCCTTCGGGGTCCGGGTCGAGGACGGCGAGCTGCACGGCTACCAGCAGGCCATGGAGCTCCCCTACTGCGGTGTCTACCGGGTCACCGACGACGTGGACGCACCCGAGCCGGTCCTGACCTCGCTCTACCGACCGAACGGGCTGGTCTTCGATCGTGACGAACGGCGGCTGTTCGTCAGCGACTCCTCCGAACGCTTCCGGACGATCTTCGTGTGCGCGCTCGAGGGTGAGGGCCTCGGCCCGCCCGAGCCTTTCGCCGTCCTGCCGGCAGGGGTGCCGGACGGCATGGCCGTCGACATCGAGGACCGGCTGTACGTGGCCGGTCTGGACGGGGTGTACGTCTACGACACCCATGCGGAGGAGGAGCAGCGCCTGCTGGGTCGCATCGACGTCCCCGAGATGGTCACGAACTGCTGCTTCGGTGGCCCGGAGCGTCGCACCCTGTACATCACCGCTACCTCGTCGCTGTACGCGATCGACCTCGACACGGTCGGCTGTGCCGTCCCCAAGGAGCCCGCATGATCCCCCGACGCTACGAGGAGCGCACCGTGGTGGTCACCGGTGCCGGCAGCGGTATCGGCCGGGCGTGCGCCGAACGGTTCGCTGCCGAGGGCGCGCACGTCGTCGTCGCCGAGCTCGTGGAGGACGCCGGTCAGGCGACGGTCGCCGCGATCGAGACCGCCGGCGGCCGCGCGACCTTCGTCCCAACCGACGTCGCGGTCCCCGAGCAGCTCGAGCGCGTCCGGGCGACCGCGCTCGAGGTCACCGGGCGGCTGGACGTGTGGCACAACAACGCCTTCGCGAGCGTGTTCAAGCCCCTCGTCGAGCAGACGCTGGAGGAGTTCGACGCCACGATGCAGGTCAGCCTCCGGGCCTACTGGTACGGGTCGAAGCTCGCCGCGGAGCACATGCTGGCCGCCGGTGGAGGGGTCATCCTGCACACCGCCTCGGTGCAGAGCTACTTCGGCGAGCCCGGCTTCTCCGCCTACCAGTGCGCCAAGGGCGGCATCCTCTCGCTCGCCCGGTCGGTCGGGGTCGACTGCGCCCCGACCGTGCGGTCGGTCGCGCTCGCGCCGGGGTTCATCCACACCCCGGCCCACGACGGCATCCCCCCCGAGACCATCGAGCGGGTGGTGTCGTCGATCCCTGCCCGTCGCGGTGCGCAACCCGAGGAGGTCGCCGCGCTCGCGGCGTATGCCGCCTCGGAGGAGGCCGGCTACCTCACGGCCACCGGCATCGTCCTCGACGGCGGCTACCTGGCGGTGTGAGACGATGATCAAGCTGCTCGCCCTCGTCCGCCGGCGGCCCGACCTGTCGCCGGAGGAGTTCGCGCGCTACTGGACCACGGTGCACGCGCCGCTGGCCGAGGCTCAGGGGCCGCGTGGGTACGTGATCGATGTCCGGAACCCGGAACAGCCCGCGGGTGCGCTCGAGGACATCGACGGCGTCGCGGAGATCTGGTGGGACGACCACGACCACATGGAGCGGGGTCTGACCTCCGAGGCTGGGCGCATCGCCGCCGCGGACGTGGCGAACTTCGCCGCCGAGGTCCGCTTCATCGTCGTCGACCCCACCACGGTCCTGCCCCCACCGACCTGACCGGCCAGGCATGACCCGGTCGATGCTTGAGGAGACCCCCGATGTCCGATCCGCTCACCCCCCGTCCGGAGCACCGGTTCACCTTCGGCCTGTGGACCGTCGGCTGGCAGGCCCGCGATCCCTTCGGTGACGCCACCCGTCCACAGCTCGACGCTGTCGAGATCGTCGAACGCCTCGCGGAGCTCGGCGCGGCCGGCGTGACCTTCCACGACGACGATCTCATCCCCTTCGGCGCGGACGATGCCACCCGACAGGACCGCATCGCACGGTTCCGCGAGGCGCTGGACCGCTCGGGACTGACCGTGCCGATGGCGACCACGAACACCTTCACCCACCCGGTGTTCAAGGACGGCGCCTTCACGGCCAAGGATCGTGACGTGCGGCGGTTCGCCCTGCGCAAGATCCGGCGCAACCTCGACCTGGCGGCGGAGCTGGGTGCGCGCACCTACGTGTTCTGGGGGGGTCGCGAAGGAGCGGAGTCCGACGCGGCGATCGACGTCAAGGCGGCCCTCGACCGCTACGCCGAGGGTCTCGACACCCTCGCGGCCTACGTCAAGGAGCAGGGCTACGACCTGCGCTTCGCCGTCGAGCCGAAGCCGAACGAACCCCGGGGTGACATCCTCCTGCCGACGATCGGGCACGCGCTGGCGTTCATCGACCGGCTCGACCACGCGGACATGGTGGGCCTGAACCCGGAGGTCGGGCACGAGCAGATGGCGGGGATGAACATGGTGCACGGCGTCGCCCAGGCGCTGTGGGCCGGCAAACTGTTCCACATCGACCTCAACGGGCAGCACGGCCCGAAGTACGACCAGGACCTGGTGTTCGGCCACGGGGACCTCAAGTCCGCCTTCTTCCTCGTGGACCTGCTCGAGCATGAGGGGTACGACGGCCCGCGGCACTTCGACTTCAAGCCCCTGCGCACCGAGGACATCGAGGGTGTCTGGGCGTCCGCGGCGAACAACATGCGGACCTACCTGCTGCTGAAGGAGCGGGCGGCCGCCTACCGCGCTGATCCCGAGGTGCAGGCCGCACGGGCCGCGGTGGGTCTCGACCAGCAGGCCGTGCCGACCCTCGCACCGGGAGAGACGCTCGACTCGATCGAGTCCGACCGGTTCGATCCCGACGTGGCCGCCGCACGCGGCGTGGGCGTGGAGCGGCTCGACCAGCTCGCGCTGGAGCATCTGCTGGGGGCCCGCTGATGGCGCTGGTGGCCGGGATCGACTCCTCGACCCAGTCCTGCAAGGTCGTCGTGCGCGACGCCGACAGCGGCGCCCTGATCCGCTCGGGTCGTGCCCCGCACCCCGACGCCACGGAGGTCGACCCCCGCCACTGGTGGCAGGCGTTGGAGCAGGCGATCGCTGCGGCGGGCGGTCTGGACGACGTCGCCGCCGTCGCGGTCGCCGCCCAGCAGCACGGCATGGTCTGCCTCGGCGAGGACGGCGAGGTCGTACGACCGGCGCTGCTCTGGAACGACACGCGGTCGGCCGGCGCCGCCGATGCCCTCGTGGAGGAGCTCGGGGGGCCGCGGCGCTGGGCGGAGGCCGTCGGCTCCGTGCCCGTCGCCTCCTTCACGATCACGAAGCTGCGGTGGCTGGCCGAGCAGGAGCCGGAGCACGCGGCCCGCACCGCCGCGGTGTGCCTGCCGCACGACTGGCTGACCTGGAGGCTCGCCGGAGCCACCGGGCTCGACGCGCTGACGACCGACCGGGGGGATGCCTCCGGTACCGGGTACTTCTCGCCTGCCGACGACCGGTACCGCCTGGACCTGCTCGAACGCGCACTCGGGCACCGTGTCCTCCTGCCCCGCGTCCTCGGTCCCCTCGAGGTGGCTGGCCAGCTCGCCTCTGGCGCGGCCTCCGGACAGACGGGTGCCCCCGTGCTGGCCGCAGGCACCGGCGACAACATGGCAGCGGGTCTCGCGCTCGAGCTGGAGCCCGGCGACGTGGTCGTCTCGCTCGGGACCTCCGGGACCGCGTTCGCGCGCAGCACGACCCCCACGGCCGACCCCAGCGGGCTCGTGGCGGGCTTCGCGAGCGCGAGCGGTGACCATCTGCCGCTGGTCTGCACCCTGAACGCGGCACGGGTGCTCGAGGCGGCCGCGCGCCTGCTCGGGGTGAGCTACGACCAGCTCGACGAGCTCGCGATGTCGGCACCGGCCGGTGCCGATGGGCTCGTCGTCGTCCCGTACCTGGAGGGGGAGCGCACCCCGAACCTGCCGACGGCGACCGGGGCCATCCACGGGCTGACGCTCGCTACCTCGACGCCGGCCCATCTCGCGCGGGCCGCCGTCGAGGGGATGCTCTGCGGTCTCGCGGACGCGGTGGACGCGCTCGTCGACCTCGGCGTCGAGGTGGAGCGGGTGGTACTCGTCGGCGGTGCTGCGGCGTCCCGCGCGGTGCGCGAGATCGCCCCACGGGTCCTGGCACGACCCGTGGTCGTCCCGCCCGCCGGTGAGTACGTGGCGGACGGAGCGGCCCGGCAGGCGGCCGGTGCCCTCACCGGGTCGTGGCCCCACTGGGAGAGCGCTGGCGTGACCGAGCGATCCGAGGCGGCCGCGACCCCAGGGGTCCGGGAACGGTACGCCGAGGCGCGCGCCCACCACCTCGAGCAGATCCACTGACGGCTTGTGCCGGTTCACCGGCGGCCCGTCGGAAACGCCCACCCGGTACTGGGCACCGCTGCGACGCAACTGCATGTGCCGGCCGCCGGGCGCGACCAGCACCAGCCCCGGCAGTACCCTGTCGCCGTCGATCGCTTCTCTCACCTCGCACACACACAGCTGGTTGAGCCGCTGGGCGAAGGC